>DNPQ01000395.1 GCA_003501335.1 Bacillota bacterium | reverse complement strand
TCCGCGCCGCCATGAACCTGAAAAGAATCCGGAGGATTACCACCGACCATCCGGGTTTGTAATGCGGCTTTCGCATTAATCCCGGCTCCTCCCTCGACTGTAGCGTTAATCACTTCAATTTGAGGGTATTTATGCTGAAAAATTTTCAGGAGCGCTTGCAGACTCTCTTCCTCTCCGCCCCCTGTCCACCAGCTGAAGATCTCTACTTTTGTACTTTGGGCAAAAGTAATCCCCATCAAATTAAAACTGATCATTAAAATCAACAAAGGTTGAAATATATATTTTTTGAATCCCATTATTCTCACCATACATTAATAAACTATCCAAAATTTTCTTTGGACGCCCAACAAATAAAAATGTAAAATTAGTTTTTATAAGCGCAGAAATCATCGACGAAGTCAAACTTTTTAGAGTACTTTTTTGTTTGATAGGGCGATTTATTCCACGCTATTTTCAAAATCCCTCTGGATTATCTCCATTATTACCTAAAAAATCTATTCCTAGGTAGACATTTTGATATCAAAGAGTATTTTTATATCGTAATTTATTACCTATTCACCGAAATCCTCCCCAGAATAGAGCTTCAGCTTATCGATTAAAATAGCGCGAAGATTATCACGACCGACTAAATAAACCGGAAAAATACTTGCCTGAATCCGGCGATTTTCAATCACCATCATCGACCCCATCGCATTTTTCTTTTGGATCATTCTTTTGGCCGATAAAATCGCTGTTTTCGCCAGTCCCGGTATATTCCAAGCGACTGTCATCAGCTGCTCCTGGTGTAATACTCTTTGACAGGCGGTTAGTTCTGCTCCGGCGCCGGTTATATAAGGTGCGGATGATTTCTGCTCTTTATAAAAATTAGCGACTTCCTCCGCAATAAGGTCTTCGGGTGCTAAAATCGCCTGGAGTTTCTGGTGAGTTATGGTAGCCCTTATTTTAGTCACAGCCTCATCCGCCGACCAATTGGTAAGCGCATTAATTGATACAACATTCGCAAAAACATCATTTTTCATCTTCAGAATTTCTTGCTGACCATCATAAAGCATCTCAGAATGATAACTATGGACGGGTCCCTTGAAAATCATATAATTTCCCATACCGGCCTTCTCTAATAGCGCTTTCGCCTGAAGCCGGCCCATTCCGCGGTAATCAATACCTAAAAAAAAGTCACCGGGGCCTGCTGTTATTTCATCATAAAAAATAATTTTGACTCCTTGATTCCGAGCTTCTTCCAAAACATCTTCTAACCCTGAAGAGCTCACTGGATCCAAAATCAATACCTGAATGTGATGGGCTAAAAGATTGGTTATTTGACTGATTTGCCGGGTAAGAGAATGATGGGCAACTTTTAATTGGATCGTGAGTCCTTGGGCTTTAGCCGACTCCTGCATAACGGCCCATTCTTTCATCCAACGCGCTTCCATGAAACTGTTAAAACATACTCCGACAGCAACATCTTTCGCATCATCAGGAGCAACCGTTCCCTCATTTTGGCTGCCGATGATTTTCAATAAGTTTCCAAAATAAATCAGCGGCATTGACATTAGCACCAATAAGCATAATGCAGCCACCAGCACCCAGTTGGCCTTGATAAATCGCAGCATCAAAAATCCTCCACTAAATTTAGGAGATAAAGAGCGGCTTAACCTCTGACTGCCGTAGGAGGTAAATTCGTAACTTTTTTAAATACCTTACTAAAATAATTGGGATCTCGATATCCGGTTTGGATGGCGATTTCCTTGATGGAAAAGTTGGATTCTTTCAGTAATTTTAAGGCTTTCTCAATGCGAACCCGCTCCAAAAAATCCATCACCGTTTGGTTGCGATACTCTTTAAATAATTTGCTTAAATAATTGGGGCTAATAGCCGCCGCCGCCGCTACATCGGCCAAAGTAAGCTCTTTGTCATAGTTTTGAAGCATATACTCGATGGCTGCTCTTATTTCAGGGTTTTTTTCAGCAGTCTCTTTATTTTGAATTTCGGCTATCAATTGCTTGATGATATTATCCATCACCAATTCCAATTCATTGTCTTCATTTGTATGATTAATCTTTTGAATAAAATAATTACCATTGAGGGATTGTTTGGACTCAGCCGAGGCATTTTCGTAAAAAACGCGAAATAATACCGCAACAATCCCGTGAAAATAATCTTTCTGAGACTGAAGGTCGCCTTGCATGGCCTGTGTGACCAGTCGAAATAAATCTTTAAAAATAATCCCGGCCAATTCTTGCTGTCCCGATTTGGCAGCATCAAAAAACTCCTGTTCAACAACCCAAGGAATGGTAAAATCCTGCTGAGCCGATTTGGGAACTTCCCCCAAATAATAAACCCCCGCCGGGTAAAAATGGAGCTGAGTTGATTGACGCAATTCTTTAAAAGATTGAATCATCCCTTCAAAGCCTTCATAAACCCGACCTAAAATAATTCCTGCATCGAGGCCGATGTTGCTTTTCAACAACTTGTTTAATTGGCTCCAAGTCTCCATTTGCGAAGTCGGCATTGAGTCATAGCCAATTAAAATTAAAGCCGTCCGCCCGATAAGGGGACTTAATAAAACATCCTTGACATTATTAGCACCCCGTAAATGATTCCGGACAAACTGTTTATAGTCCTCAAAATTTTCGGTCAACCGTTTGCAGTCCGCCGCATAAACTTCCACGGCTTGGCCTAATTTAATTTTTAAGTCCAATAATTGAGGATATTCCATTAAGGGATGCATCCCAATACTGGGGTATAATAGTGAAAAAAATAAGTCCTCTTCTAAAAAAGGCCGCATCCTTAATAGCTTGTCCTTCAATTCCAATTGTTCCCGGGTTCTTCCCCGCTGTTCCTCCAACCTGACGATGGCTTTGGCCAGAATCGTTACCAAATCGTCTTTGGAAACCGGTTTCAATAAATAGTCCACCACCCCCAAAGCAATGCTTTTTTGGGCATAGTGAAAATTATCATAGGCGGAAATGATGACAAATATCGTTTCCGGTAGTGACTTTTTAATTTCGGTGATGGCTTCCAAACCATTAAGACCCGTTAACTCTATATCCATAAAAATAATATCCGGCTTTTCCCGGAATGCCAATGACACTGCTTCCATTCCGCTGCCGGTCTTTGCCACAACTTGGATTTCAGGGCAATTTGTTTCAATAACATGAGATATGGCGCGTAGAACAATCGGTTCATCATCCACAATCATCAAACTGTACATGTTGCCTATCCTCCTCAATCAACGGCAATTTCAGTTCCACTTGGGTCCCTTTTCCCGGTCCGCTGATAATCGTTAACAAATCATCGCGTTGATAAAAAAGGGTGAGCCTTTTGCGGATGTTAACCAAACCAAGTCCACTGGAATCTGCCTGAACTGTCTTATTTCCGGATCCATGCATTTCCAAACTGCCCTGAGCCAATACTTGTTTCATCTTTTCGGGTGAAATGCCGACACCGTTATCACTAACAACCACATGGAGTACCTCATCTTGATCCAGAATCTCTACTTTGATCTCGCCTTTACGTTCCATCAAACCGGCCACTCCATGAAGATAAGCATTTTCGATCAATGGCTGAAAAACCATGCATGGAATTAAATATTTTAACAGATTACCTTCGGTGGTAAGTTCGCAATGAATGGATTCACCATAGCGGACCCCCATAATATAGATATATTCCTTGATATTATCAACTTCATCTTGTACCGTAACCGGCTTATCCAAAGAACGCAAATTATAACGTAATAAACGGGCCACCGCTTTAATTAAATCGCCTGTTTCATTGGCATCCTCCAAAATGGCTACTTGGGAGATGGCATTGAGGGTATTATACAAAAAATGGGGATTCATTTGGGCCTGTAACATTTGGATCTCCGACTCGCGTAGCAGATTGGTAACCTCAAGATTGCGCATTTTTTCTTCTTTAAGTTGCCGCTCCAGTTTGGCCTTTTCCTGAATCTCATGAAACAGTTCGCTGATATTGCGGGACATTCGATTGAAAGCGCGGGTAATGATCTGCAATTCATCATTGGACTCTGAAAATACCGCACCGACTTTAAAATTGCCGGCGGCGATTTCGGCGGCATTTTTAGCGATTTGCTCCAACGGCTGCGTAATGCCCATTGAAAAGTTGATACAAAAAGTAATGCTGAGTAACCCGATCACCAAAGCTAATAGATAAGCGATATATTCGATTCTCTTGGTCTGTTTGGTGATTAACTTGTAACGTTCGCTGCCCCAGGTTGTGTTTTGACTCATGAGGCTGCGGATATATTTATTGGTCAAATCTATGGCTTCGGTCATCTTATAGTCCGTATCATAAGCCTGTTCCATTCGATTATCCCTACGAGCCCTAACAGTCATTTCGGAAAATTGGTTAATACTTGCCAAATACATTGAAAGATCCAGGTAACGATAATATTTTTCTTCATTATCGGTGCCGTTTAAATGATCGGAAAGCGAGTCCGCCGCTTCCTGTAATTCGGTATTGGCGGCCAAACATTTATCCAAAGTGAAATAGTTGCCGTCCGTTAAGAAATCATCCGTAAAATATTTGACAGCATATATTTTCCGGCTAATCGTTTCCAAATTTCTGGAATCATCCAGAAGTCCAACAAAAAAACGGGCTGACATTTTTAATGCCAAATTCAAATAGATGCCGATGAAAATGATTAAAACCATAAAAACCAGAAAATGAATGATCATCTTCCAGCGGATTGAGAAGGATCGGCCTGATTGTAACTCAGTGTTTGATTCCATTACGAGGTTCCTCGGTATTTTGGAAGTTACGCAAATTACTCTGGTTCAAGATAATCACATCAATATTATTGGAAATATTCACTTTGTTTTCTTTTAAATAACCCAACATTTCGTTAACAGCCGTAAGCCCTATCTGATAGGGATACTCAACCACCGAGGCATCAATAACCCCGGCTTTAATATACCACCGGATTTCCGAGGAGTCCCCGTGACCGATAATGTGTATCCGGCGGGTTAAATTCTTTTCCATAACAACCCTGGCGGCCGCCACGGTTCCTTCAGCATAAGTCGCATAAATTCCGTCCAATTCAGGATGTTTATCGAGTAAATTACGAACCACTTTGATAGAATCCAGCAAAGTCGGTTCGGATTTTTCCCAGATGGGAATATTGGTGCCTTTCGAACTGATTGCTTCCCGGAAACCGAATATTTTCAATGATTCTGCCACTGAAGTCTGCATATCACTGCCGAGCAACGGAGAGATAATTGCGAAACGGCGCGTGGAACGGCCGTGAATCGCCCTCATGAGAGTTTTCCCCACCACATAACCGGCTCGATAATTATTGGTGCCAACATAACCGATGCGGTCCGAATCCGGTAAATCGGAAGCAATCACGATGGTCGGAATCCTCTTGAGCCATGCTTCCTGAATCAAAGGCGCAATGCGCTCATCTTCGGCATGAATAATAATACCATCATATTTAGCGAGTGTTGCCAGGCGTAAGTAGTCAGGCAACTGGAACTCCTGTCCGTGAACGGATTCAAAATAACTGATATGGACTTTATGGCCCTTCCCTGCTTTGGCGGCCCCCCGCGTAACCTGCTGCCAAAAAGGCCCATTATTGTTTTGATATATAAATGCGATTCGAAAATTTTTTTCAGCGGAAAAATGGGTTGATGGGACCAACCCCTGCGCAATATTTTGAAGGAGGCCGTTGAGTAATAAGATTAAAGATACTGTGATCACACCAAGTAACAAAAAGAGTAAAACCGTGATTCGCTTTCCCAAAGTTTACCCTCACTAATTTTTGTTTATCGAAATTTGGTGATCAACAAATAGGCATATGAATATTCTTTTTTCAAACCCAATATCCTTCAGGAATTATCAAGAAATTAAATATCTAATAGCTTTGGGCCGGCTGGGTCATGCCGGGAGGTGTTAAAAGCGACCCTTTTCATATTGGTATTGGCATAACAATAAGTGCAACCAAAACGGCATGTATCGTAAAATCCCATATCAACGGAGGGCGCGCACCGGCATTCAGGCCGTTGATACTTATCTTTGGTTGGTTTCAAATCAAGATCAAAAAGCCGGTTTAACAATTGACTGTCAATACAACTTCCCGGCTGAATGTTATAGGGTTGGAGATCTAATTTCTCGGAACATGAATAAATCGCCAACTGATTGGCATCTGCAAGTTTACCAAGTCCGCTCATTAAGGTATCAAGCTCTTTTTGATACTCCTGAGTCCGTAAATCTTTCAATTGATCGGAAGAGTTCAAACCGGCCCTTTTCAAATTCAACTTCACTTTATCATATAGAGTCATCAAACTAATTATCACCCGCTGAGTATAGCCATTGAGCGACTGGGCAATTTGAGAAAATTGCTCCAGATGAAAATCAACTGAATTAAGATTGCTGATAATGATGGGATCATAACGCCAGATTACCTTATCCGGCCCAATCTGTTCACTAAGCCGCTTGAAAGCGGCAATCCGCTCTTTAAAAGCCGGGATCCGCGGTTCCCAAACACTCGAATAGTAATTAAGGGTAAAATGAAATAAATAACGGTATCCACGGTTATCTATCAAGGGTAATAAGGGCAGCAACGGCGCCGGGTTTTTCGTCCAAAAAACAAATGCGGCCACATCCGCCGGAAGCAGGCTGATCTGCTTTTGTTGCTTATTATTGTAAGGATTGACTTTCACAAAATAACCGGCCCGGATACGATTGATAAACCATTCGCTATAAAAGGCCGGAATATCGGTACGGCGACTGGCGCTGATAATGATGGGTCGAGCCAGATCATTCATTACGATGGTATTCCCACTTTCACCATTGTCGGATGGAGTAATCGAACCAGCTCCGAAGGGTTCATGGCCACCAAGTAGCCCCTTTTCCCTCCATTGATATAGATTTTGGGAAGTTCAAGAAGAGTTTCTTCCAGATATACCGGCATAGCTCTCCGGGTCGCAAAAGGTGAAGTCCCGCCGACCAGGTATCCGCTATACTTATTGGCAATCTCCGGCGCACAAGGGGCAATGCTTTTAACTCCTAAAATTCTAGCCAATTCCTTGGTCGAGACTTCCAAATCGCCGTGCATCAAAATGATGAGGGGAGCTTTATGTTCATCCTCCATAATCAAAGTTTTTACCATCAAATGTTCATCAAATCCCAGTTCACGGGCTGCGCCAGCGGTTCCTCCCCTATCCTCATATTCATAAAGGTAATCCTGGAACTCCACTTTATTTTGACGCAAAAAACGTACCGCTGCAGTGACTGGAAATTTCTCTTTCGTCATAACTTTGACCTCGTCATAAAAATGATTCTATAATCATTTTACCACATTCCCCGCAATCCGTTTTTATGAAAAGTATAAACAGTCCGAAAAAGTAAGCTAAACTCCTTAGCCATCTTCAACTTCTGATGTTCCTTGTTGTTGCATATATTGATCGTATCCTACAGTAATTTGGGGGGAGGCTGTTTTAAATTTTGCTAGAGCCAATCCAAAGTCCAAGTAAAATACCATTCATCTGGTTTGAAGCCAATGCTTGCTCCGGGGATTCCATATCGTTATTAAATGCAGTTCAACCCAACCTGCGGCAAATCATCCTGGATATCCTGGATGTCCGCTATTGGAATTCTTTAATGCCTATGCAAGGGGAGGCGGCTGTTTGTAAACTAGCGGCAACTGTAGAAGAAGGCGGATTTTTTTTGGCCGTCGAGGGTGCGATTGCCACAGCCGAACAAGGCCGGTATGCGATTCCTTTTAAGCAAAAAGAGCGTAGTTTCACCAGTGAAGATTTATTGCGCTGGATGGCTCCCAAGGCTCAATACATTATTGCGGTGGGCACTTGCGCTTGTTTTGGCGGGCCTTCGGCAGCTAAGCCCAATCCTAGCGGAAGCAAAGGCGTATGGGAGATTATCAAAGAGCCGGTCATCAACGTTGCAGGATGCCCCATCAATCCCGATTGGTTCCTAGGAACCTTGTTTCATTTGATCTGGTTCGGGTTTCCCGAGGTCGACCGCTATCAAAGACCCACCCTCTTTTATGGCAAAACGGTCCACTCAATGTGCCAGCGTCGTTCTTATTTTGATACCGACCGCTTTGCCAAAAAACTCGGCGACCCGGAGTGCTTATTTTCCCTCGGATGTATGGGCCCGGTTACCGGGGCTGATTGCCCAAGCCGCATGTGGAATGATCATCTTAATTGGCCGGTGAAAGCCAATACACCCTGTATCGGTTGTACCCAATCCGGTTTTCCTGATCAATCCACTCCCTATTTTGTAACTTTACCTAAAAAAATGCCAAACAAAAAGTAAAAGGAGGGCATCCATGACCAAGATAACGCTCAGCCCGGCGACCCGCATCAGCGGTTTGCTAAGCATCGAGGTATCCGTTGGAAAAGACGGCATCATTGAAGACGCCCAATGCCGCGGCGAACAATTCCGCGGATTTGAAATGATGTTGAGAGGCCATGCCCTCAGTGATGCTGTTTATTTTACCGAACGCATCTGCGGCATTTGCTCCATGGCCCACGGCTTCACTGCCGCTCAGTTAGTCCGGCAAATCTATCATACCAATTTGAGCCGGGAAGCCACTCTCCTCCAGCAACTGATGCTGGGAGCGGAATTTCTCCAAAATCATATCCGCCACTTTTATTTGCTGGCATTACCGGACTATATGGACGGTCAATTTTTTAGTTCCGACTCCCCGCAGCAGGAGCCAAGCCGTTTTTCCCACTCCGAGCAACAGCAACTATTGGAGCACTATAATGCCGCCATCGATTATAGCGCCAAATGCCATGAAATGCTGGCAATATTCGGCGGCAAAATTCCTCACCAACATGGATTAAGCGCCGAAGGGATCGCAGTTACCCCCACGGCCGACCGGCGCTTGCAATTTATCTCTCTGCTGGAACCGGTCCGGCAATTCATCCGGAACGTCATGCTGCCGGATACTTTTCAATTGGCAGAAACGTACCCCGATTATTTTGAAATTGGAACCAGGCCGGCCCGGTTTATTTCCTTCGGCCTTTTCGACCCCCGTTACGGCGGTTCTTTCCCGTCCGGAGCCTTTGATAACTTCAATAGGACTCCGGTGAAAAGGGAAGAAATCACTGAAAGCGTCAGCCATAGCTGGTTCAAAGAATCCGAATCCAATCCCATCAAAGCCGATCTCGAAAAACCGGGCGCCTATAGCTGGGTTAAGGCTCCCCGTTATCAGGGGCTTGCAATGGAAGGTGGACCGCTCGCCCGTAAAATCATAGCCTCCAGTCCGGGGCAGACTCTCTCCACCGGGACGATGGCCCGATTGATTGCCCGCTCTGAAGAAACGCATCTTATTGCTTCCTGGATGGATGAGTGGATTCATGAAATACCGGAAGAAGGCCGCTATATTGAAGAATTCGGTTCACCCCTCACACTGACAGCCACCCAAATGAACGACGCTCCCCGGGGTCCTTTGCTTCACAGTGTGACTTTGAAAGACGATCATATTGCTGATTATAATGTGATTACTCCCACGACCTGGAACTTTTCACCCAAAGATCAGCAAGGTCTGCCCGGGCCGGTTGAAGAATCCCTGATAGGTACCAGTCTTGCCCATTTCAACGATCCGCCGGAGATCGGCCGCATCATTCGCTCCTTTGATCCCTGTCTTAGTTGCGGAACCCATCTTATTTCGATTCAAAAGGAGTCCTGCCAATGAATATGAGCTCTCATGACGATCCCGAAAAGCGTTTGACCCGGGCGGAACTTGCTCAGTATAATGGTCAGAATGGTAAACCTGCCTATGTGCTGTGAATGGAGTGATCTTTGATGTCACAACAGTTTTTATCAATGGTAAACACTTTGACCATCAGGCCGGTGAAGATTTAACCGGAGCTTTTCTGCGGCAACACGTCCCCTCCGCCCTTTCCGGATATCCGGTTGTCGGGAGGCTGATCGATTAAATCTCAACCCGGTTCCGTCCCTTGTGTTTACCTTCATAAAGCATTTGGTCCGCTTTTCCCAGCATTTGCTTATAATCGGTTTGCTCCGCGGATCTTGCGCAAACTCCGATACTGACGGTCAGGTTAATTGTTTTCTGTGTGTCGACATAAAATGGATACTCAGCAATGGCGCTCCGCAAACGCTCACATAATTGATAAGCTTGTTCGCCCGTGGTATTGGGAAGGATCAAACCGAATTCCTCACCCCCGTACCTGCCGACGATATCACTCTGACGCATTGTCTGCGCCAAAATTCCAGCGATTTCCTGCAAGACCGAGTC
>DNPQ01000050.1 GCA_003501335.1 Bacillota bacterium | reverse complement strand
GTCTCTCCTTATTTCGGGCGGATCGACTTTGCGGAGAAAACTCCGGCAGGATGGGCTAATCCGGAGATGATTTATATCGGCATTGCCACTTTGATTGATCCCAAAACGGGAAATTGTCTGATTTATGACTGGCGTTCGCCGATTGCCGGGATGTTTTATGATTTTGAGCTGGGGGACTGCCAGTACCAATGTCCGGCAGGGGCGATTGATGGCCGGATTTGTTTGAAACGGCAATACAAAATAAAAAATGGCCGGATGGAATATATGTTTGACGCTGACGTTACAATCGACGATGAGATGCTTCAGGAGTTGCTGGGTAAAAGTGTGGATGATAAAATGCGCACCATCGTCAATACGATTCAGCGGGACCAAAACCGGATTATTCGGGATGAAACCCATCCGATTTTGTTGGTGATGGGCCCGGCCGGTAGCGGAAAAACATCAGTGGCTTTACATCGGGCCGCCTATCTGCTTTACCGGGAGAGGAAGCGGATCACGGCCAAAAACATTTTGATTTTGTCGCCCAATAAGATCTTCAGTGAATACATATCGGATGTTTTGCCTGAACTTGGAGAAGAAAATGTATGTCAATCCACGTTTCGAGACTATATTCACCCTAAAGAGAAGAATTTGGTTGACTGGGAAGATTTTACGGCTCAAATGGAATATTTGCTTACGGGTTCTGGGGGACGTGATTTTCAGGTCCGGACCGCCGGAATCAATTATAAATCTTCAGCGAGGTTTGGAAAAATCATCAACAACTATTTGGGTTATCTTAGCGAGGGCATGATTAGAGATTATCCAGCACTAGATTTTCAAGGCCGGATTTTTTTTTCCAAAGAAGATTGGCAAACCCTCTTTTATAAAAATTTGGCCTATTTGCCCTTAACGGAGCGGTTAAGGAATATCAGACGCCGGATTCAAATTCAGATGCGGCCGTTGGTTCATAAATTACGCCATCAGAAGGAACAATTGATTGCTGCAACCGGAGAGGAGGTCAATGAAAGAGACATTAAAGCTTTAGCCAGGATAGAGGCGCGGAAAGAACTGATTTTTCTAACGGATCGGATTGAACGAATGACTATGGCGGATCCTCTTTTATTATATCGGCGGTTATTTGAAGATGAGTTCCTATTGCGGCGTTTGGCGTTGGGGACTGAAATCCCGCCGGAATGGCCTGAAATTTGCCGGCAGTTCTTGGATTCTTTGGATAAAGGAAGAATTTTTTATGAAGATGCCATAGCTTTTGTTTATTTTGAAGGATGCCTGACCGGTTTTTCGGTGAAGCAAGACATTCACCATGTTATCGTTGATGAAGCCCAGGATTATAACGGCCTGCAATTTGCGATTTTGAAAAAGGTTTTTCCGAAATGTTCTTGGACAATTTTGGGAGATCCGGATCAAAAAGTAAATCCGTATCATCCGGTCTTGGAGTTTGATAAAATAGCTGATATTTTGAGCCTAAATCAATCGGCCTCTATGGCGGATTGTTACACGATCCGCTTACAGAAGAGTTACCGGTCAACCTGGCAGATACAGGCTTTCGCTTGGGCATTGCTGGGTAAGTCCGAGCCATTTAATCATATTCGGCGTCCCGGACCCCGTCCCCGGGTGATTAAAGCACAGGATACAAAGCAGCTTTTGGAATTGATAACCCGGACGATTGAGAAAATGCAAACCGAAGGTTGGCGTTCAATTGCGGTTATTACCAAAACAGCCGGGGAAAGCAGGGTGTTATATGAAGAAATCCGGAAAAAGATTAATATCCATCTCCTTACCGATGAAATGGCAGAGTTTCATTCCGGAGCCGTGTTAACCCCCGTCTATTTGGCAAAAGGATTGGAGTTTGATGCGGTTTTAATTTATGAAGCCGGAGCCGTAAGATACCATTGTGAAGCGGAACGGGGCCTTCTTTATGTCGCCTGTACGCGGGCTTTACATCGTTTGGTTTTGTTTTACACTGGGGAACTAACGCCGTTAATGGGAAAAGTCCAAAAAGATTTATATGAGGTTGTCCTTTCAAAGTAATTCATCCACCCGGCTTGCCTAGCCGGTTAATTGGGAGTAAAAATAATATTAATGCATAGCAATCTTCTTACAATGGGAATATTACTTAAAAAGGAATATTCTTGAGAGGAAGGTACCCATGCATAATAAATTAATTATCCCTATTTTGGCATTAACATTACTTGTGGCTTGTGGTTGGGGGTATTCACAATATCAGACAAAAAAACAATATGAAATTAATGCAGAGAATCAATACCAGCGAGCATTTGAGGATTTGACCAATCATGTGGGTAATATGGAAACAGCGATGTCCAAAGCTTTAGTTGCAGGATCCTTTCCTCAATCGATTCGCTTACTCACCGGTGCTTGGCGGGAGGCTAACGCATGCCAAACGGATTTGGGGCAATTACCCTTGACTTCTTTGGATCTCTCCCGTTGTAAAATGCTTTTTGCGGAAAGCAGCGCATTTTGCTTTAATTCTGCTCAAAATAGGCTTTTGAAAGGGACCCCAGTGAATGAACGGGAGTGGGGATCCTTAAGAAGCCTACGGGACCAGACCCAAATGGTTTCACGGCAACTCAATAATTTGCGGAATGATTTCTATAACAACCGAGCCCGCTGGTTGCAAGTGGACCGGATGGGAACTCTGGGCGCCAGCGGGATGGCGACCAATATGAATACCAATAAAGTGACGAAATCGTTTTTGATGTTGGAGGACGGTCTTAAAAGAGTTCCAGATGTGCAATTTCAAGGGAATAATCTGAATTTTGTCCCAAAGCCGACTGGTTTAACAGGCCGGGATATTAGTTCCCGGGATGCCTTAGGAATAGCGCAAAAGTGTGTAGCTTCCGAAATAAAAAAGCCCATTGTAAAATATGAAGGACTCATTAAAGGCAGTGTACCCAGTTATATGTGTTCTTGCAGCGATCCCAGCCGCCCGGATGATATCCGCCATTTAAGCATCAGCGTTAGAGGGGGACATGTCCTTTGGATGCTGGGAAATCGCCTGGTTAGCAAAGGTAGTTTAAATTTTGATCAAGCCAGGGCTAAAGCCATAGCTTTTTTGGAGCGTAATGGGTACGATGGAATGGAACAAGTCGCCCAAGAAAGGTTCGGCAATATTTCTGCAATTACCTGTATACCGAAACGCAATGGGGTTCTTTGGTATCCCGAGATGGTAAAGATACAAGTGGCTGAAGATAATGGCGAAATCATGGGCCTGGATGCAGTTCCTTACTTTACTTTTTATAATCCAAATGAATCGATGACGATAAAACCCCGTTATACCGAAAATCGTATTCGGCATTTTTTGAATCCGCATATTAAATTGGAGAAAATCTGTTTAAGCCAGGTACTGGATGAGATGTATAATAAGGTGCCATGTTATGAAGTGGCCTGTATCCAGGGAAATGAGCGCTTTTTACTCTACTATAACGCCAATACGGGCAAAGAAGAAAAAATTAGACGGGTCGACCCCTATGGAAATGAAATTCAATAATTTTTTTATTTATGAATAATTCAAATTTGGCCCATTGAACCCTGAAGAATGAACTTAGAGTGAAATTTGCTTTATGAATCTAACGGAAAAAAGCTTGACAACCGTCTCGTCGTAAATATATAATACTGAATAAATAATATATGCGAGTCGGCTATGAAAAGGAATAGTATCCTATTTTTCGGCCTCAGAGAGCTGGTATAAGATGAAAACCAGTGTCGATCAAAGGAGAATCCGCCTTAGAGCTGCGGGAAAGAAAAATAATACATTGTTCGATTTGAATGATCTAGATTCATTGCGCCAGGGTGTTTGCTTGTTTAAATGACGCCAAGGCGATTGGATGTCGAGTAATTCCCGCCGGATTGAACCCGTTATCGTTTATAAAGATTTCGAAAACGAGTTTGTTTTCGAAAAATAGGGTGGTACCACGGCCTTTCGTCCCTAACAGGATGAAAGGTCTTTTTGTATTTTTTTTGAAGCAGGTCGAGAAATTGGATGGGTTGCATAAGTTTTTTAAAATAAATGAAAGAGGTGGCTGAAATGAAGGTATTAATTAGTGACCCGATTACGGCGGCTGGTGTTGAATTATTTAAACAGGCTGGATTTGAGGTGGAAGTCAAAACCGATCACACCAAAGAAGAACTCATAGCCAAGATAAAAAATTATGATGCTTTGATCGTAAGAAGTCAGACGAAAGTTGGGGCTGATATGATTGCCGCGGCGGAAAATTTGAAAGTTATCGGCCGGGCCGGCGTGGGGGTGGATAATGTTGATGTGGAGGCAGCTACCAAAAAGGGCATTATTGTTTTAAACGCGCCGGATGGGAATACCGTATCCACGACTGAATTAACCATTGCGATGTTGCTGGCATTGGCGCGTAATATCCCTCAGGCCCATGGCTCCTTAAAGGGGGGCGCTTGGGATAGGAAAAGCTTCACGGGTGTTGAGATTAATGGGAAAACGCTGGGTATTGTCGGAATGGGGCGTATTGGCACTGAAGTGGCAAAGCGGATGATTGGAATGGGCATGAATATCTTAGCGTTTGATCCCTTTCTGACTCAAGAAAGAGCGAATTCATTGGGAGTTAATCCGGTAACACTGGATAAGATTATTACGGATTCTGATTTTATAACGGTTCATACACCGTTAACTGCGGAAACAAAAGGACTATTTGGTGCTAAAGAATTTGCCCGTATGAAAAAAGGAGTCCGCTTAATCAACTGCGCTCGCGGTGGGATTTATGATGAGCCGGCTTTGGCAGAGGCGATTCGTTCGGGGCATGTTGCCGGTGCAGCGATTGATGTCTATCCGACAGAGCCTCCGGCAGAACGTTGTTTGATTGATTTACCCCAGACGGTGGTTACTCCTCATTTAGGCGCTTCTACCAGGGAAGCTCAGGAAAATGTAGCCGTGGATGTGGCAATAGAAGTCATAAAGGTTTTAAAAGGGGAACCTTTCAAAAATGCAGTTAATTTGCCCCCCTTACGCCCTGAAGTCCGCTCAGCCATACAGCCGTTTATGGGACTCATGGAGATAGTCGGTAAATTTGCTGCCCAGTTGGCGACGCCGCCAATCAGCAAGTTGGATATTAGCTATCTGGGAGAGGTATCCAAATTAGAAACCAGCTATTTGTCGACCTTGCTGATTAAAGGGTTACTCCAACCCAGCTTGGGCGATGAGGTTAATCAGGTCAATGCAATGTTCTTGGCAAGGGAACGGGGCTTAAAAATTACTGAATCCAAAATACAGGATGTCAGTGGATATGCAAGTTTAATTAAGCTCACGGTTACGACAGGCCAGAGAACCTATACGATTTCCGGAACAGTCGGAGAAAACAATGAAGTCAGGATCATTGAAATCGACGGTTATCATTTTGACATTGACGCTCAGGGAAACATGATCGTGATCAACCATAGCGATGAGCCGGGAGTCATTGGTGAAGTCGGAACGATTTTGGGACAATTGAAAATTAATATTGCTTCCATGCAAGTGGGCCGCAAAGAACAAGGTGGTAATGCAGTGATGGTCATCAATGTTGATTCCGTTGAACCTGAAATTGCCGCTAAATTAGAAAAAGCCAAGAAGGTCTCAAAAGCGCGAGTGATTTATCTCTAGTTAAAAAAAAGAAACCGGCATGATTCGCTTCCGAAACAACCTTTATTACCCATCTGCATATAATGGTTAGGAGAAGTATATCGGTCAATCTGCAAAAGGGTGATACGATTTGTAAGGAGGGAATTATGATGGTTGACATACAAACTCCTAAAACCCTCCTGATGGTAGTGAAAAAGCAATGGCTGGTGGAATCGATTACCAGTCTGGGTAGCGGTTATTTAACCCATTTAACCTATCAAAACGAGTTTATCGATCCTGCGGTTTTAGCGGATATCAGGAGTAATCAAGGGTTCTCTAAGGTTTTAGGAGAAATCATCTTTCTGGACCAAAACTCAAACCAACCCATAGCGGAGGTCGAAATGGCAGAGGTCAATGATTTTAATACCTTTATCCGTTTTGACTTCCGGCTGCTAGAGGTAAGTCCTTTTATACGACGGAAGTGCAAGCTTTTAGCTTCAAATTATTTATGCTATTATCAACAAAGTTCTGTCTAAAGATTGATGAAGGTCGAGATTTATGATAATGCATCATACTGAAAAGGTTAAGAGGACTGCCTCATTTGTTGAGAGAGTCCTCTATTTTTGTATAAAATTATATTTATCTTATGAAGTCTGGATTTTTAGTTTTAAATTGCCATTTCATGAAAGAAAATTGAAGGGTAAGTGTATATGATCGCGAATTTGTAATAGAAGTCCTGAAAGATGCCGGTTTTATCGTGACCAAAAAATTTTAAAATTATTCGTTTGTGGGGGGGTTTTCAATGTCTTATGCACCCAAAGAGCCTAATAAGAAACGAATTATAGCGGGGATCGTTCTATGTACTATTGCTGCTGTTGTTATCATTAGCCTAAGCATCAGCCGGTACACTATGAAAAAGAACCTGGTCTTAAGAAAACCAATGGTGTTATTGCTGATAGGGATGGATCATAATATTCTTACACCTCAGTCCCATGATAATCCGAAAGCCCTGCCACGGACCGACACTTTAATTTTAACATTTATCAATCCCTTGCGGCATAAAATAGCCATGGTATCTATACCCAGAGATAGTTTAGTAAATATTCCGGGCCATGGTTTGGATAGAATAAATGATGCCAGTGTTTTGGGCGGCTATGCGCTGACCCAAAAAGCGATTACTGAGTTAACAGGCATCAAGGTCAATCGATATGTCATTGTTAATTTTGAAGGTTTCATTCAATTAATTGACCTGTTAGGCGGAGTGGAGGTCAATGTAGACAAAAAGATGCGCTATGGTGAGCGCAGTGATAGCTTCGCGATTCATTTAGACCCGGGGTTACAATTATTAAACGGTAAAAAAGCTTTACAATTTGTGCGTTTTCGCAATGAACCCCTTGGCGACATCAGCCGGGTTCAGCGGCAAAGAACTTTTTTGAAAGCAGTTTATAAAGAGGTTATGAAGCCCGAAAGTCTGATCAAGATACCCCGAATGATGAAATTGGGAAAGAAATATATAAAAACGGATCTATCAACTTCAGAATTGATTCAACTAGTTGGATTTTCCCGCAAAGTAAACCAGGAAACCGGTATTCAAACTTTTACCTTACCGGGGAAATTTTATGAGGCTTATTGGCAGCCGGATTCGGCTCAGGTATATCAACTGATGAGCCGATTAAAGGTTTGGACGTTTACCACAAATCCCAGTCATTCTTCAAAGTAATTGAGGATGAAGCCGCTGATATTAAAGTGATGGAGGAGATTTTCAAGTGCAGGTTGAAGTTTTAATGGTTCCTTCCAACCAAATTTTCAATTTGGCGGATAAAAAAGTGGTGGTCATTGATGTGCTGCGAGCCACCAGTACGATCGTTACGGCATTTGGAAATGGAGCATTGGAGATTGTCCCGGTTATGGAGCCGGCTGAAGTCGTCGACCTGGTTAAAAGGATCGGACCCAAGGAGTTTTTGACGGGCGGCGAACGGAAGGGATTCAAGATTGAAGGTTTCGATCTGGGAAACTCGCCTTCCGAATATGCCGAGGAACGGGTAAAAGGAAGAAAAATCATTTTATGCACGACAAATGGTACTAAGGCTATAAAAACAGCCCAAAGCGCTGCCGAACTTTATATTGGATCCTTTCTGAATATGCAAGCCGTAGTCAATCATCTGAAAGGTAGCAGTCAGGATTTAGTCTTGGTTTGTTCCGGCCGGGACCAAAATTTATGCCTGGAAGATTTGGCTTGCGCCGGGTTGATGATAGAACTTTTAAAGGATGAAATCGGGAACGATTTAACGGATTCGGCCAAACTCGCCCAATATGTTTGGGAGAAAGCCGGCGTTAATTTGGAAGAGTTTATCAAACAGACTCAACATGGCCGCTATTTAAAAGAAATCGGACTGGAACAGGATATTCACGATTGCATGGCTTTGAATCAATACGAGATTGTTCCAAGATATGT
>DNPQ01000412.1:4364-4772 GCA_003501335.1 Bacillota bacterium | reverse complement strand
GATTGGGGTGTTCAATTTTATTTTCCATCCTGGTTTTCTGCGAAGGCTTTAGAGAAGCCTAAACGTATTTTATCACAAAGGATTCAACTTTTGCTCTTCAGGATTTTATCTAATTTTGAGGAAATTGTTACAGGATGGCTTCCAATGCACGGGAATGACGGCAATCAATGAGGATGATGGAATCGGCGATGAAGAAATTATTTGTAAACTCGCGGAGAAATAAAATGAATGGGTGTGAAATCGATCAAAAATGGGGAGTGGGGATTTATCTGAGAAAAATATAATAAAGGAACTTGTAGTGACTTTATCTCCGGCTACCGCACCGCGTTACATAGATACCTGCAACCGCAGCACGCTAGCGTGCTAACGGCCACAAACACCTATTACACATACTACGATAACCTTTGA
>DNPQ01000412.1:0-4093 GCA_003501335.1 Bacillota bacterium | reverse complement strand
CGATAACCTTTGATCGACTGCCACGGAAACGCACATGGCAAGCTGGATGAGTGATCTACCTGCAATCGCAGTATGCAAGCATGCTGATTAGACTGCAAGCACACCCTTTCGCTCCAATGACAATCTAGGCTCGGCTGCATAGCCTAGGTTTCCCTACCGCAGCAATCCTTTAGATTGCTGAAATAAGTTGGCCCAACCTATACAATCTAGCTCAGACCGATATGGATTCACGATGTGTTTTACACACCGAAACCCACGAACCCATACCGATCAGTTGCTCGACTGATAACGACCCTTAGGTCGTACGGTCCAACGACCATAAATGACAGAGCAATTATCAATCTGCGCCTCGGCCACTACAAATCCCATTCATATAATGACCCGCAGAGAACATTTTGATCCTGGCAATTTTATCCATTTTTGTTTACCGGAATCCCTTCCCTTAAATATTTCTAAACTCCGAGGCAAGTTGTACTGGCCACAAAATATTCTTCTTGAGTTATAATGCGTTGAAATGGAATCCTCGATTTAATGAGTCTTGACTTTTTAGGCCAAATGTGCTAGATTTATAAATAATTTTATAATATTCTTCAGGGATAGGTGTAATTCCTTACCGGCGGTAGATTTTATTATGTAGCGTACGCTACATACTATTATAAGCCCGCGAGCGCAAGCAGATCCGGTCAGATTCCGGAGCCGACAGTACAGTCTGGATGAAAGAAGATTTGGGCTTTTGATGCTAATCCCTAGGAGAATTTACTTCTAGGGATTTTTTGCGTTTCCTGAATTTGCCGCGTTGGCAAGATTGAAGGTGTGAAAACTATTTTTCAGGTGGGTGATTTCAATCGATAAGCATGAATATTACATGAAAAAAGCTTTACAGCTCGCCAAAAAAGCCTGGGGTCGGACCAACCCCAATCCGTTGGTTGGAGCGGTCATTGTTAAAAACGGGCAGGTGATTGCGGAGGGATTTCATAAAGCCTTGGGACAGGACCACGCCGAGCGGGATGCAATTAAAAAGGCAAACCAGGAGTTGCTGGGAAGCACCTTATATGTTAATTTGGAACCTTGCTCCCACTATGGCCGGACACCGCCTTGCGCTGAAGCCATAACCAAAGCCGGTATTGCCGAAGTGGTCATTGCTATGGAAGATCCAAACCCTAAAGTGTCCGGCAGGGGGATTCAAATGTTGCAAGAAGCGGGAATCAAGGTAACTATGGGAGTCCTTGGCGAGGAGGCCCGGAAAATGAATGAAATCTTCATCAAGTATATAACCAGGAAAGAGCCTTTTGTGATTTTAAAAGTTGCCACGACACTCGATGGCAAGATTGCTTCTTATACCGGGGATTCAAAGTGGATTTCCGGAGAAGGCTCAAGAAAGTACGTTCATCATATCCGGGAAAGGGTTGCGGCGATTATGGTGGGCATCAATACTGTTTTGAGAGATAATCCGTTATTGACAGCCAGAAATGAAGCCGGAGAATGTAAAAATCCCATTCGGATTATTGTGGATAGCCGGGGAAGAATTCCCGATGACAGCCGGGTGTTAGATACCAACGGAAGTGCCGGGGTGATCCTGGCTACAACTTCGAAAATAGCTGAAGCCAAGGAAAAAATGCTGATGACAAGGGGTATTTCAGTTATCAAGGCAGATGGTCCAGATGGTCGCGTTGATCTGGTCCAATTAATGGCGGAGCTGTCCAAACGGGAGATCGACAGTGTGTTGCTGGAGGGAGGAGGAACCCTGAATGCGGCCGCTTTGGAAGCTGGGATTGTCGATAAGGTGATGTTTTTTATCGCGCCGAAAATCATCGGTGGAGCTAAAGCTCTGACTCCGGTCGAAGGCGCAGGCCGAGAATTTATTAAAGATGCGACTGTATTAAAGGATATCACGGTTCATAAGTTTGCCGGTGATCTACTCATTGAAGGATATATCCGAACCGTGTGAAACGGCGTAAATGAATTTTAAATGTTATGAGGAGGGTTGACATGTTTACCGGGATCATTGAGGAAGTGGGCAGAGTTAAAAGTATCATCCGCGGCCGGGATTCGCAGCAGCTTTCCATAGCCTGTGAAATCATTCCGGATGAGTTAAAGATTGGAGACAGTGTTGCGGTTGATGGCATTTGCCTTACAGTGACTGCTTATAGCAGCAACTGCTTTACTGCGGATGTTATGCCGGAGACCATTCGCAAATCTGCCTTTAATTTCCTGCAGAAAGGTCAAGCCGTAAATCTGGAACGGGCCTTAAAACTTACAGATCGCCTCAGTGGACATATTGTCAGCGGCCATATCGACGGCACCGGGATTATTAGCGGTAGAAAAGTCGAGGACAATGCTCTTTGGCTTACATTTGAAGTGTCTTCTGATATTATGAAGTGTATAATCCCGCAGGGGTCTATAGCGGTGAATGGCACAAGCCTCACAGTCGCTACTCTCAACCCAGACAGTTTTAGGGTTTCGCTCATCCCCCTCACGCAAAGAGCCGCTGCTTTAAATTTAAAAGAAGAGGGAGATACCGTTAATATTGAATGCGATTTGATAGGTAAATATGTTTATACCTTCATGAATGGGATAACGGGGATAACAGCGGGCGCTAAAGATAAACAAATGGTAAGCCTGGAATTATTAAAAGAAAATGGTTTTATCTAAAATGATAGGTTTAATAAAAGACAGGAGGAGCAATATGAAATTTAATTCAATCCAGGAAGCGCTGGAAGAGTTGAAACTGGGAAAGATGATCGTGGTGGTTGATGATGAGGACCGGGAGAATGAAGGAGATCTGTTAATGGCTGCCGCCAAGGCCACCCCGGAGAGTGTCAATTTTATGGCGACCCATGGGAAAGGAATCATTTGCGCTCCGATAACCGAAGAACGCGCTGCCGAACTTGTTTTAGACATTATGGTGGAACATAGCAGCGAACATATGGGGACGGCTTTTACGGTTACCATTGATCACCGGAATTCAACCACCGGCGTTTCAGCCTATGAAAGGGCTTATACTGTGAAGGAACTGGCTAATTCAACCGCTAAAGCTGGCGATTTTACCCGGCCCGGTCATGTATTCCCATTGATTGCCAAGAAAGGCGGCGTACTTAAACGGGCCGGCCATACAGAGGCAGCCGTTGATTTATCCGAAATGGCGGGTTTTTCCCCGGCCGGTATGATTTGCGAAATTATGAATGATGATGGGACCATGGCCCGAGTACCCCAATTAATGGAGTTTGTCGCAAAATACGGGCTGAAAATTATCACCGTGGCCAGCTTGATTCAATATCGCCGCCAGCATGAAAAATTGGTCAAGCGGATAGCAGCGGCCAAAATGCCGACGGCTTATGGGGATTATACGGTTATTGCCTATGAAAATATTATCAACGGTGAACATCACATTGCTTTAGTCAAGGGTGAGCTGACGGATTCAGACAAACCGGTCCTGGTGAGAGTTCATTCCGAATGCCTCACCGGTGAAGTTTTTCACTCCTTGCGTTGCGACTGCGGTGGGCAGCTTGATGCGGCGCTGCGCCAAATCAGCGCTGAAGGCAGAGGCGTCTTGCTATATATGCGCCAGGAAGGCCGGGGAATCGGGCTGGTCAACAAGATACGCGCGTATGAACTTCAAGATAAGGGGCTGGATACCGTAGAAGCCAATATTCGTCTTGGCTTTCCGGCCGATATGAGAGATTACGGCATCGGGGCTCAAATTTTAGCCGATCTGGGGTTAACGCAAATAAGGCTTTTAACCAACAATCCCAGGAAAATAGCGGGGATTGAGGGGTATGGACTGAAGATCGTGGAACGAGTACCGATTTATGCCGAAGTTAATGAGAGTAACATTGCCTATTTAAATACCAAAAAAGAGCGGATGGGTCATCTTTTCGAGGAACTAAGTATCGACAATCAAGCTAAAATAAAGGAGAGTAAAAATAATGTCCATTAAAACCAACGAAGGGAAACTGCTCGCTGAGGGTTTGCGATTTGCCATTGTGATTGGCCGGTTTAATGAATTTATCAGTGGTAAATTTTTAAGTGGTGCCATTGATGGGCTGATTCGACACGGTGCTGAAGAATTAGCCCTCGAAATCTCATGGGTTAC
>DNPQ01000121.1:4583-5310 GCA_003501335.1 Bacillota bacterium | reverse complement strand
AAATCCTTGAATCGCTTCATTTGGACATCAGGCCCACAACCTTAGTAAAAGATTTGAGTGTGTCCAAACAACAAATGGTCGAGATATGTAAAGCATTATCCGTAAAATCACAGATTTTAATAATGGATGAACCGACTTCCGCCTTGAGTGAGGCCGAAATTGATGAATTGTTTAGAATTATTCATAAACTTAAAACGGAAGGCGTCGGTATTTTTTACATATCCCATCGCCTCGAAGAACTGAAACATATTGTAGATCGGATTAGTATATTACGAGATGGCTGCTACATGGGAACATGGGAATATGGAAAATTATCTTTGGATGAAATCATTACTAAAATGGTAGGCCGAACTCTTAATGAAAAATTTCCCCAGCGGGATTTGCAGATCGGCGAAACGATTTTTGAAGTTCAAAATATATCACGTAAAGGTGTTATTCACAATATATCATTTCAGCTCCATAAAGGGGAAGTTTTAGGAATTGCTGGCTTAATGGGAGCTGGCCGAACAGAGTTGGCCCGAGCGATCTTCGGTGCTGATCGTAAGGAATGCGGGCGGATACTACTCGAAGGAAAAGAGATTAACATAACCAACCCCTTTGAAGCCATTAAAGCCGGAATTGCTTACCTTTCAGAAGATCGGCGAAGAGATGGACTTGCTTTACATCTGGAAGTCGATAAAAATATTACATTAGCCAATATTGGAGCAATTTCTAATTTTTATGGAGT
>DNPQ01000121.1:2530-4165 GCA_003501335.1 Bacillota bacterium | reverse complement strand
GTAATTTTTGATGAACCAACCCGTGGAATTGATGTCGGTGCTAAGTTTGAGGTTTATGAACTCATTAATGCGCTAGTAAAACAAGGTGTGGGTGTTATTATGATCTCCTCAGAACTTCCGGAAATCATTGGTATGAGTGATCGAATTGTTGTTTTGCATGAGGGTAGAATTACCGGTGAACTTAATAAAACCGAAGTGACCCAGGAACGGATATTAAATCTGGCGACCGGGCTGGAAAATCAGAATAAAGAGGTAATTTGATATGAACGAGATGGTCAATTTGAAAAATGAATCGACGAATGCTGTTGCAGCTAAAAGCTTTTTTGGAAAATTTGCTGCCTTTGCTGCTTTGATTCTTTTAATAATCGTTTTTTCAATCATCTGTCCGCCTTTCCGGACTTTGAATAACTTACTAACAGTAGCTTTGCAAACCAGTATTATTTCTTTCATTGGCGTGGGAGTCACTTTTGTCATTATTACCGCAGGAATTGATTTGGGGATTGGATCTGTTATTGCTTTGTCAGGCGTAGCAACAGGTTTGGCAATGAATGCCGGGTGCCCTTCTTTACCGGCGATTTTATTGGGTTTGGTGGTTGGCATTATTTGCGGTTTATTTAACGGTTTTGTAATTTCAAATATGAAGTTACCTCCTTTTATTGCTACTTTGGGCACAATGATGATTGCTCGCGGCTTGGCGCTTTACATTACCAATGCAGCGCCAATAACTGTTTCCTCACCGTTTTTTGATTTGCTGGGTGGTACCATTCCCGGTACCAACTTTCCGGTACCGATTATTATCATGATTTTAGTTGCTCTTGTTTTCGCCTTTGTTTTGAATAAAACTCGCTTAGGCCGATATGCATATGCAATTGGTTCCAATGAAGAAGCGGCGCGTTTATCGGGGCTTAAAATCAAACGTACCAAATATATGTTATACGCTATTTCAGGTCTTTTAGCTGCACTTGCCGGTATAGTACTGGCTTCCCGCTTATCAACAGCACAGGCTACAGCCGGTAACGCATACGAACTCGATGCAATTGCATCAGCAGTTATTGGCGGTACTAGTTTGAACGGAGGCGTTGGGACAATCATGGGAACCATGATTGGCGCCTTTATCATCGGGGTACTCCGCAATGGTTTAAATATGCTGGGTGTATCATCATTCATTCAATCAATTGTGATAGGAGGTGTGTTAATCGTAGCGGTTTATATTGATCAGTTACGAAATAAGAAAGCTTGATTCGAAAGAAAAGAAAGCATGACCAGACAGACAAAAATCTTAGGAGGGGAAAAAATGTTTAAAAGCAGAAATCTCATTATCATGATGGCTGTAATTTTCGTTTTAAGCTTTGTGATTGGAAATGTTTTAGCAGCTACTGAGGATATTGCAGTTATCGTGAAGACCAATAATTCATCCTATTGGCAGGTTGTTAATAAAGGCGCTCAAGCCGCCGCAAAAGAATTGGGTATTTCTATTTCGTACGATGGGCCAGCCTCTGAAACTGACATCAACGGTCAAGTTTCAATGGTAGAGAATGCAATCAACCGTCAAGTAAAGGGAATCGTGCTTGCTCCTTGTGATCCCAAGGGTTTGGTGAAAGTTGCCGAAAAAGCCAAAGCACAAAAAATCGCTTT
>DNPQ01000121.1:0-2185 GCA_003501335.1 Bacillota bacterium | reverse complement strand
CTGCCGGTCAAAAAGCCGCCCAAGAATTAATCAAACGGGCTGGAAAAACCGGTAAAGTTGCCTTGATGCTCTATGTTGCCGGCGCTGGCAGCTGCGTTGACAGAGCCAAAGGTTTTACCGACGAAATCAAAGCCAAGACCAAGATGAAAATCGTTGGTCCGTTCTATTCCGATTCCGATTCCGCAAAAGCCTTAAATCAAATGACTGATGTTTTGGCTTCCAACCCTGATTTGAAAGCGGTATTCGCCGCTAATGAGCCCACCGCAATTGGTGTTGGGAAAGCTGTTGAGACCGCTGGTAAAGCTGGTAAAATTGTAGCAATTGGTTTCGACGGCGCTCCGATCCTTCAAGATTATACCAAAAAAGGCGTTTACCAAGCAATCATGGTTCAAAGCCCATACAATATGGGTTTCATGGGAGTTAAAACCGCTTGGGATAAAATCAAAGGCAAACCCATTAAACAATTCATCGATACTGGAGTATTTGCCGTAACAACCCAAAATGTTGCTACCGATGAAGCTCAAAAGGCCTTGGGCAATAAATAATTAAGGTATTTTTAGTTCCATAGCTGAGGTCTGCCAAAATGAGTGACAGACCTCATTTACTTCTGCATGGTAGTGACATATAATAGCGTTAACAAATTATTAACTTTATTTTTTAAACTTCGTAACATTTCGGCTGTTTTCCAAAAGCGAGCTTATACATCTGGTGGGTCTTGGGTTCAGGGATGACCAGAATTAATTTACATTGCCCAACAAGAAGTAACACCGCTTGCTGAAAATCCACTTCGTATTTCTAATGAAATGAAACATACCGCAAAAGGATTTCGGGTTTGATTTTCCATCAAGGGAAGCATCAAAATTTGTTTTTAAGAGAGTAATCAATTGTCTTTTGATAGAACAGATTTCCCAAATAACCTATCAATGTTATATAAATGGAGAGTCTTAGAATGCGAATAAGGGGTTTGGTATATTTAATTCGGGTTAAAGAAAATATGAAGCGTTTCACTCCCTTAATTAGCCTATTGATTATTTTTATCATGTTAACTTTTCTTTCACCGTATTTTTTAACGTGGGATAATTTATGCGCAATTGGTGTCCAAATAGCAGTGACTGTCATTTTGGCCATTGGTGAAATGATGGTTATTATTTCTGGAGGAATTGATCTTTCGATAGGCTCTGTTTTAGCTCTGAGTGGAATTATAACTTCAGTTATGCTTGTCCAAGGACATTCCGAAGAATTAAGTATTATTTCTGGCACTTTGGTGGGAGCCGGTTGTGGGTTTATCAATGGTTTTTTAATTAGTAAAGGGAAATTACCGCCATTTATTGTTACTTTAGGAATGATGGGAGTAGCCCGTGGGATGGCTCTCGTTATAAGCGATGGCGTTGTTATATCAGGCTTTTCGGATTCTTTTTCCTGGTGGGGGATGGGGACTCTATTCGGAGGATTTCCAGTACCGGTTTTTTTAATGATCGTTATTTCGTTGATTGGCCATTTGGTTCTAAGATATATGCGTTTTGGACGTTTGAGTTATGCCATCGGAAGTAATTCGGAAGCCACCCGTTTATCCGGAGTGAATGTTGATAATTATTCGATTGGTTATTATACAACGTCTGGACTTTTAGCTGGGTTTGCAGGTATTGTTTTAGCATCTCGTTTGAATACCGGTCAACCTACTGCCGGGAGCGGTTATGAGTTGGAAGTAATTGCTGCATGTGTTATGGGTGGTGCTTCTTTACGAGGTGGAGTCGGCACAGTTATGGGTGCCATTATAGGTGGGCTAGTGATGGGTTTGTTACGGAACGGTTCTAATTTATTAGATGTTTCCGCTTTTTGGCAACAAGTTTTGGTTGGAATGGTCATTGTAGGTGCTGTTTATTGGGATCAACACCGGCAACATCAAAATAGTAAAACACTTTGGGTGGCGAAGGGATAAAAAGGGTGTGATGGTGATGAAGGAATGTGTAAAGCTAAGAATATTACTGTCTATCGGACTAATCATGCTTTTTTCACAATCTTATGCCGCTTCTCAAAAATTTACCGTTTTAGTTTGTGCCAAAACTTTAGCCAGTTCTTTTTGGCTAACTGTCCGAGCGGGAGCCTATGCAGCCGGAAAGGAATATGGAGCTGAAATTATCTGGAAAGGGCCGGCAGTGGAAACGGATATTGCCGGGCAGATATC
>DNPQ01000605.1:3107-6376 GCA_003501335.1 Bacillota bacterium | reverse complement strand
CCTTGATCGTTTAAATCACCGGATGAAACTAAGCTGGTAAGCCCCATACGCTGGGCTACCTGAAAAACATTGGAAGGCCCCAATCGCTGTACTAACTGAACTGCAATCGTATTTACCGATTGTTCCAGCGCAGTTCGCAATGTGATGGCTCCCCGGTATTTGTTATCATAATTTTGGGGCCGCCACAGCTCACCATTTACCGTAATTGTAAGCGGGTGATCGATCATTTGCTGTTCCGGCGTATAACCCGATTCGAGCGCTGTTGTATATACAAAAGGCTTAATAGCCGATCCGGGCTGGCGAAATATCTGAAAAGCCCGGTTCGGCTCGGCTGTTGAAAAATGCCGCCCGCCCACCAAAGCCAAAATTTGACCGGTAGTAGGATCAATGACCACAATCGCCCCTTGCGGCTGAATAACCTCCCAGTGATCAGGTCCTTCAGCCGGTAAAATATTAATAGCCCTTTCAGCCTGAGTCTGAATCGTACGGTTCATCGTGGTGTATATCTTGAGGCCTGCGCCCCGTAAATAACTTTCGCTATAATGGGTTTGACGCTTTAATTCATTGATAACATAATCGCTAAAGTAAGCGCCGACATAAGTCGTTCCCGGTTCTTTTAAAGTATGAACCGGTTCCCGGCTATATTGTTGAATTGCATCCGACGCCAAATAACCATGTTGCCCCATCAGTTTCAGTACTAGATTTCGCCGCTGCAAAGCTGCTTTTGGATTCCGGTAGGGTGAATAATATTCCGGGCCTTTGGCCAAACCGGCAATCAGTGCGCTTTCGGAAATTTTCAATCTTTGAACCGGTTTCCCGAAATATACTTCGGATGCCGCCTGGACGCCCCAGGCGCCGTGCCCCAAATAAATACTGTTTAAATAAAACTCCAAAATTTGAGGTTTGGTATATTGTTGTTCAATCCGGATTGCATAGGCCATCTCCCAAATTTTACGGAAAATATTTTTTTCCTGCGAAAGAAAAAGATTTTTCACCAATTGCTGGGTGATCGTGCTACCGCCTTGCAGTTTATGGCCTTCCAGGATATCCCGGAAAAGCGCCCTGCCGATCCCCCGTACATCGATTCCCTTATGTTGATAAAAGCGGTAATCTTCCGTGGCAATAAAAGCATTGACTAAACTGGGCGGAACTTGGCCAATTGGCGCCCACAGACGGGTCTTTGAATATAATGTAGCGATTTCTCCGCCGTCCCGGTCATATATGGTTGAAGCCATCCGGCTCCTATTAAGTTCGGCCCGCAGGTCAAGCCGCCACACCAGGGGATTAAAAAAAATCATAAAAATGAATCCAAATCCAATTACTAACAAAAATCCTATCACTAACCGTAAAAATATTGGTTGGCTTGTTTTATGGCCACGAATTTTCTTCTTTGTTTTTTTCGGCATTGCTTCACCCTGAATTAGTTTTTACCGAGACAGGTGGAAAATACCAATAACTGATTTGGAAAAATTTAGTCCTAGCTTTGCTTAAAACATTTTGTATTATGTATATTTTCTTAAACTTATTTTTTTTGGAGGATTTATGACAAGGATGTCAAATAAGTTCCATTTAAATTATTCTGTAATTCGCCAAATTCATGATTTCATAATCGTTTCAATATAAATAGTTTAATACGGAGGAATTGATTTGATGAAAGCGACCGTATCCAATTCTCTAGAGCACGATGTTTCCAGTTTTGAAATGAAACCGGAAACTCTTTTAAAAATCCAAGATTTACAGACATTCTTTGAAACCGAGGAAGGTATCGTAAGAGCGGTTGATGGGATTTCACTGGAGATAAACCGCCAGTCGGCTCTGGGCGTGGTTGGGGAAAGCGGTTGTGGAAAAAGTATCACCGCCCTTTCGATCATGCAATTGATTCCCCGTCCCAAAGCGAGAATTGAGAGCGGACGAATCCTTTTCCATAGTGAAAGCAAGGGAATTGTAGATATCACTACTTTCAATCCCACAGGTCCGGAGATGCGAAGCATTCGCGGCAACGAAATCGCCATGATCTTTCAGGAGCCGATGACTTCTTTAAACCCGGTTTTCACTATTGGTGAACAAATCGTGGAAGCCATTCAGTTGCACCGGAATGTATCCAAAAAAGAAGCCTGGACCCTAGCAACTGATATGATTGCTAAAGTTGGGATTCCCAACCCGGCGGAAAACGTGAAAAACTACCCCCATTGCTTAAGCGGCGGCATGCGCCAACGGGCCATGATCGCGATGGCCCTGTCCTGCAACCCCCATCTACTGATTGCCGATGAACCGACTACAGCTCTGGATGTCACCATTCAAGCCCAAATCATAGACCTGATGAAACGGTTGCAACATGAATATCACATGTCAATCATGATGATCACTCACAATCTGGGAGTCGTCACCAAGCTCTGCGATGAAGTGGCCGTAATGTATATGGGTAAAATAGTCGAAAAAGGTACGGCGCGCCAAATTATAAAGGAAACTCTTCATCCTTATACTTCCGGGCTGATAAAATCCATTCCGGATCTTGGAGTCCGTAGCCAAAAACGCTTAATTCCGATCTCCGGCTTTGTCCCCAGCCCTTTTCACCTGCCCGAAGGTTGTTCATTTCAACCCCGTTGCGAACACAGCTTCGAAAAATGCCAAATCAAACCGCCGCTTTTTAAAAAAGAAAATGATCATGTAGTGAGGTGCTGGCTTTATGAATAATGCTATTGAACACCCAATCGATTCCAGTATTGATTTACGTAAAAATATCGGGCAAAATGAGACCCTACTGGAAGTAAAGAATCTCCAAAAATATTTCCCGATTCAAAAAGGAATCCTCCGCAAGACCGTCGGCTGGGTAAAAGCTGTCGATGACATCAGCTTTAATATTAAGGCCGGCGAGACTTTAGGTCTGGTCGGTGAAAGCGGTTGCGGCAAAACGACGACCGGCCGTTGTATTTTACGGCTGGAGCGCCCCAGCGGGGGAGAGGTTAATTTTTATCCAAACGGAGTCAAAACACCGGTGAATCAACAAACCATTAAACCACTGAAAAAAGATATGCAGATTATCTTCCAAGATCCATATTCTTCACTGGATCCGCGGTTAACCATTGAAAGAATAATTGCCGAGCCTCTGATGGCCCATGGAATGAAAAGCAAATCCGAGGTTCATGACCGGGTTGCCCAATTATTAAAATCAGTTGGGCTTTCCACCGAACATATGAAAAGATTTCCCCATGAATTTAGCGGCGGCCAGCGTCAAAGAGTCGGTATAGCACGGGCTTTGGCGCTCAATC
>DNPQ01000605.1:0-2820 GCA_003501335.1 Bacillota bacterium | reverse complement strand
GTATCAGCCCTTGATGTTTCCATTCAAGCGCAGGTTATTAATTTACTGGAAGACTTACAAGCTGAACGTGGCCTCACTTATCTATTTATATCCCATGATCTGAGTGTTGTAAATTATATTTGTGACCGGGTTGCAGTGATGTATTTGGGAAAGATTGTCGAATTGGCCGAAGTCGATGAATTATTTGCCAGCCCCAGACACCCGTATACCGAAGCCCTCTTTTCTGCAATCCCTGTTCCTGACCCTGATTTTCAACTGGAACAAATCATTTTGGAAGGTGATGTGCCTAGCCCATCCAATCCACCCAAGGGTTGCTATTTTCATCCCCGTTGCCGGTATGCCCAGGCGATTTGTAAAAACGAACCTGCGGTGTTAAGAACGGTTGCCGGTAATACAAATCATTACTCCTCATGCCACCTCGCCGATAATTTAGCCTTAAAAGGAGTCAGGGTTTCAGCTTAATTGCCGTCAAACCATGACAGTTCCAAATAATTCTACAGGGGAGGTGAAAGATACTTGTTTTAATTAGCGGTAGATTCCGCTAAAAATTAAAATATAAGGGGTGTTTTTATGAAAGTGTATTTTCGGATACTATTCGTAATAATGGCTATCGTGCTTATTTGTTCTTTAACTTTGGCAGCCGGTTTCGATGCCACAACCTTCACTTTCCTGGGAAATGGCGACGCCGAGACGCTGGATCCGGCCAAAGCCTATGATGTATCCAGTGGTGGATTAATCTTTCAATTTTACGACAACCTGGTTCAATACAAGCCCGGCAGTTTGAGCGAGTTTGAACCGCTTTTGGCCGCCAAAGTTCCTACCGTAGCCAACGGATTGATCTCCAAAGACGGTAAAACCTATACCTTCCCGGTTCGGCAAGGAGTCAAATTCCATAACGGAGCTGTTTTAACCCCTCAGGATGTCCAATACACCTTTGAAAGAGGCATGCTGGCTGATCCAAACGGCGGGGCCAACTGGATGCTTTTGGAACCAATCATGGGCGCCAGTTCCATTGCCGAATATGCCTGCAAAATCGGTAAAGTCGATGATTTTTCCAAAGTAAGTAAAGAAGCTCTTTTAGAAACTGCCAAAGCAGTGATGGCTGCGGTAGATGTCCGGGGAAATAACGTTGTTTTTCATTTAGCCAAACCCTATCCGCCTTTTCTGGCGATTTTAGCCAAGGACTCCAACTGGTCTGCCATTCTCAATAAAAAGTGGATGATTGAACACGGGGACTGGGACGGCAACCCTGACAACTGGGTCAAATGGCATGATCTGCCCACCGAAAAGATGACCCTCTTTGATAAAGAGATGGGAACCGGACCATTTATCCAGGCCAAATGGGACCGTAGCACTTCTACTCATACTTTGGTGGCTTTTAAAGATTATTTCCGCGGTCCTGCGAAGCTGAAAACAGTCATTGAAAATAACGGCATAACTGAATTTAATACTAAAAAGCTTATGCTGCAACAAGGTGCAGCGGATGCTATTTGGATCCCCACTGAAAATCTCAGCCAGGTATCATCCATTCCCAATGTAAAGGTCATGACCAAATTACCGTGGGTATCCAACACCGTCGCTGTTTTTAACCAGGGAATCAAAACTGAAGGAAATGATCTGGTCGGCAGCGGTAAATTGGACGGCCAGGGGATACCGGCCAACTTTTTCTCCGATATCAATGTCCGTAAAGGATTTTGCTATGCCTTTGATTATGCTTCCTATATCAAAGACGTCGCCAAAGGGCAAGGATCGATTCCATATGGCCCCATTCCCGCTGCTTTTAGCTCCTTCTTTAATACCAAGATGGAGAAATATAGTTACAATCAGAAAAGAGCCGAGGAATACTTTAAAAAAGCCTTCAATGGCCAAGTATGGAAAAACGGTTTTAAATTTACCCTGGTCTATAATATCCCGAATAATTCCCGTAAGACCGCAGCCGAAATCTTAAAATTCGGACTGGAGAGTATGAATCCAAAATTTAAAGTGGATGTCCTGGGAATGGAATGGCCGACCATGTTGCCAAGACGACGCGAAGGCCAGCTCCCCTTGGTATTTATTGGATGGCAGGCCGACTATGCCGATCCTCACAATTTCGCCTTTGCATATCTCAACAGCGCCGGCGATTATATGAAATATACCGGAACTGCCGGAGTCGAACTGGCTAAAAAGGTTTTCGATCCGTTGGTGGACGCCGGTATTGCCACTACCGATTTAAAACAACGCACTCAAATCTATAGTGAACTCCAGAAGAAGTCTTTTGAATATGCGCCCTATCTTTGTTATGTTGATGAACTCAATTGGAGAGTGCTGGGCACCTGGGTTAAGGGTTTTGTTAACGACCCAATCCGCCCGGCCTTTTATGATTATTATGCTTTGTCCAAAGTAAAAAAATGATAATTGCTTTTTCCGGTTGGAGATCGGGATTATCCCCGATCTCCCGGCCGATAACTCAGCCGATTTGAATACGGAGGCTTTGATCGATGCTAAATTATATCTTACGGCGGCTCATGTTATTGCCTGCGGTTTTGGTTGGTATCTCGATCGTCATTTTTCTGATGATCCATTCCATGGGACCCTGGGCTCGACTAGCGACTTATCTGCCCTCGCCTGACGCTGAGAAACGGGTCAATCTGGAGGCGATGGTTCAAAAATATCATCTAAACGACCCACTGTATAAAATGTACTTCCGTTGGCTTGGTAATCTGTCCCATGGAAATCTGGGATGGTCCGAATCCAGTCACATGCCTGTGGCAGATGTCATTCGCATCCGTTTTACCGCTACCTTAGAACTGGCCTTATTTGCTGTGATACCCGTTATTT
>DNPQ01000307.1 GCA_003501335.1 Bacillota bacterium | reverse complement strand
CAAATCCTTCCTATAAATTGCAGGGTTTACCTTCGTCCAAAAATCGGATATAATCATCATGAGGTGATACGATTGCGGAGAATTGATGTTGACAACAACTTGATGGCAAGGATCTACAAAATTAAAATATTTCAATATCTTGACGATAATGAAAAAAAGATGCTTCTAAATATTGCCGATTATTTTGAATATCATAAAGATGAAAAAATAATCACGCAGGGTGAAATCAGTTATTGCTTTTATGCTGTCATCACCGGTGAACTCAATGTAAGTGTAAATGATGAAAATGGTAATCAAATTCCTATATCAGCGATTCACGCAGGAGATTTTTTTGGTGAAAATGGTATCTTTACGGATGGTCAGCGAAGGACCGCCAACATCTCACCGGTCGATACGGCTCTGATCCTGAGAATTGGCAGGGATGATTTTTTTAATTTCATCCGGACATATCCGAAAGCCGGGGTTAATCTGCTGATGTTGTTTGTCCACGGATTGATGAAACGGTTGAATTCAGCCAACAAAGAATTACTCAATGAGAAGGAAGAAGCGCTGGATAATATCCCGTTCTTTGAAAAAACAGGTCATTAATATGATCATTCGATGAGATGGGGTCTGATACAAATGAATCTTTTTAGTTGGTTATTAGTCGGGCATGTTGTAGGAGACTATTTATTTCAAATACGCTGGATGGCGGAAAATAAAAGCCGGAAATTGTTACCCTTAGTGGTTCATTCGGCAGTTTATACCGTAATCGTTGCTCTTTTTGCTTTACTATCCGGTGGACTATCCTGGCAAGGAATCGCCTTGATTTTTATCGCCCACGTAATCCTCGATCAACGGAAATTTCTTGAATTTTGGGCTAAAACGATCACCGGCACCTCCCAAATCGAATGGCTTAAAATCGCTTTGGACCAATCATGGCACATCTTAATTTTAGGATTGGCCACTTTATTTAAATAAATCCTTTAAATAATTTATTTAAAAAACTAGGAGTCAACCAGAACTTGCCCAAAGCAGCCAAAAGGTCTTCCCTATGAGGAGAGGCTTTTTGGTTCGTTCTTTTTTATTGGTAAAGTGTATCAATCTTGTGGGCATTCAGCGCCCGGTTATCCCTTCGGAAATCCTCCCAAACCCTATTCCATAAATCCCCCATCCTTGATCTCATCTATTCCGATATGAATGGAAAAATTATCAAGAGCCAACCCAAGACCGTATTTTTCAATTCCGGTTAAATTATGGCGTTTCGGGCACAATACCTGATAAATACATTTATTCGTACCCAACTCGGAGGCTCATATTTGGATACCATTCAACCGAAACCAGCGGCACCCCGTCAATTGAATGACTTCTATCCCGATTTCAAACCGGTTTTTGAACAAACCAACGCTTTCACAGATTTTCTCTTGAATATGCGCCACAAAAAATGGGATAACTATGATGCCTTTCAACTCCATTACCTTGCTGAACAGTTATCCCTGAGTCAAGGATTTGAAGACTTGTTGGTTCTGCGGCATTTACAAGAATATTGGCGGCAAAATAGTTTTTTGCATTATCCCCACCAAATTGAAACGGCTAAAAAGGTTATTTCCCAGTTGCACGGCAGAGCTATTCTCGCCGATGAAGTGGGTCTCGGTAAAACCATTGAAGCCGGAATGATTTTAAAAGAGTACATTCTCAGAGGTCTGGTCAAGCGTTTCCTGATTTTAGTTCCTGCAGCATTATGCCGTCAATGGGAAGCGGAATTGCGTGAGAAGTTCGCCATTTCAACATTGATCGCCCAAAGAGAATGGGATTGGTCTCATTATCAATGTCTGATTGCTTCAATCGATACAGCTAAAAAAGAAAGCCATCGGAAAGAAATTGAGAAACTCTATTTTGATCTGGTCATTGTCGATGAAGCCCATAAATTGAAAAGTGTTCAAACCCAGAACTGGCAATTTGTGAACAGTATTCAAAAGAAATACTTTTTATTGTTGACAGCAACTCCACTGCAAAACGACTTAAAAGAATTATTCAATCTCATTTCCCTTTTAAAACCCGGTCAATTAGGGAATTACCGCAATTTTAAAAAGAAATATACGACGGATAAACGCATCCCCAAAAATGAACTGGAGCTAAAAAGAATCTTGGGAGAAGTGATGATCCGCAATAAGCATGGCGCTAATATGGGATTTACTAAACGAATCGTCCAAAACATTCCCATTGAATTAACGGCGTTGGAGAGGACTTTATACGAAAATATCACTCAATTTGTCCGCAAAAATCTTCTGAAACAAAAGGGAGGCCTGGGGACTTTACCCTTACTGACTTTGCAGCGGGAAATCTGTTCCAGTACTTTTGCAGCCGTATTGACCTTATTCAAATTGGCACAAAATATGGACGAAGATCCCGACACCCATGAGGAAGCCAATTCCCTATTCAAACTGGCTCAACAAGTCAAACAAAATTCCAAAATGATTGTCGTCGAAGAATTGGTGAAAAAAACCCCCGAAAAAATTATTATCTTTACCGAATACTTGGGGACGCAGAGCTATATTCGTTCCCGCTTGGAACAAGCCGGTTTCTTAACTTTAGCCTTTGACGGTCATCTGTCGACTTCCAAAAAGGAACTTGCTAAATTCCAATTCAAGCAACGTCCTGAGTATAAAGTGATGGTTTGTACCGAATCCGGTGGTGAAGGAATCAATCTCCAATTTTGCAATACCATGATAAATTACGATCTGCCTTGGAATCCGATGCGTCTTGAACAACGTATCGGCCGTATTCACAGGCTCGGACAAGCTAAAGATGTCTATATCTATAACCTATCGACCAAGGATACAATCGAAGAGCACTTATTAAGACTGCTTACTGAAAAAGTACGCATGTTTGAAATGGTGATTGGTGAAGGTGAACGGGTCATTGGTAAACTCACCCGATCCCCTGGGCGGGGAGGGAAAAGTTTTGAAGGCCGGATCATGGATTTAATCCTAAAAACAAATTCTCCCGAAGAATTAAATCAAGGTTTTAACCAGCTGGGTAAAGAAATCGAAACCATGTTGCAAGAGGATGACCCGGACCGGGATGACTATAACAATTCATTGAAAGTTGATAATCGTCAACCCGACTTATCCGGAAACGAAGTAAAATAAGTGGGATGAATGGATTATTTGAATTTGAAAAACATTTTTTGGCAAAGTTAAATAGCCACCAAACTGTTTTCAACCTTAGAATCTAAACTTTGGGAAGGGCACAGGAACTATTATGCAGCAACAATCCTCAGCTATTTTCGACTTTATTGTTGATTCGTTAAGAATTTCAAACTCCCCTTTTAATATTATCGACTCTGAATTGATTATGGCTCAGTGCCAGGTTGCTGTCCCCCGTACATTTTTTACCCCAACCCGGATTGAAACTCAAAACCTGCAAATGGTCTGCAATCCGGAGTATCTGGGCAAATACCCCGGTTCGGAACTAGTCATTAAAGGCAGTTACCGTTTACAATGGTTTATTGACGGTATCCGGGAACGTGGCTTAATCACCGCGGGTACTTTTACCTATGATTTGGATCCCCGGCGAACCCAGCGGGAGATTATCGGAATATTAAACGAAAACGAACACTTATTACCGCGATTCTTCTTTGAACAGCCCACTTTATCATACCACCCCGAACTACTTGTCAATTTTCGGGTCAGTTTTGAAACCGATGAAAAGAAGGAAGAATTGTATAGCTTGGAAATTGATCTGGTAAACGGAGAAATCGGTTCCAATCTCCAAACAATACTAACCGGAAAAAAGCTTCATCCCACCCCGCCCAAAAAAAACTTGGAAAAGCGCCGCATCCCCTATCGGGAAGGATACGAGTCTTTATTCAATCACTTAAAATGGCAACTGCAAAATCACGATTCAAGCTGGGTAAAGTCGGCCCAAAATCGTTGGAAAGAGGAAGTTCAATATTTAGAATCCTTTTACCATGGAAATCTTGATGATGACGAAGATCAAAAAGAAGCTGAAGCTAGTTTCTATCGGCGTTTGGCGGAAGGATACCGTAAATTTCAACCGATGATTAAGATTCACATTGTAAATGTAGGATTATTCTATCTACCGGTGGTTCACTACACTTTGGAATCCTATGAGGGGAAAGCGTTACCGTCTTTAATTTACGACCCTTTACGGCATAAAGTTATTCAGGCATCAATCCAAATCCCCGAAATGATAAAGAATCGTTGAAGCAACAACCAAACCGGCGGTTTCCGTCCGTAATATTCTGGGACCTAAAGTAACGGGAACGGCGCCCATTTGAATGGCCTGCTCCACTTCTTTTTGTGAAAAACCACCCTCCGACCCAATAACGACTGTAACATTTTCCGGGATAGATTTTTGTAAATTTAATACTTGTTTGAGGGAACGTTCTCTCTCCCCTTCCCAAGGAATCAGGAATAATCCCGTAGAGCGCTTCTCTTTCAAAAATTCCGTCCAACCCTTTACCGGCCTTAATTCCGGGATCACCTGCCGCCCCGATTGTTCGGCGGCTTCCCGGATGATCTTTTGCCAGCGTTCCGCTTTTTTACGGGCGCTTCCGGCATCAAGCCGGATGGTACTGCGTTCACTGATAACGGGTTGGAAAAAGCTCACGCCAAGTTCAGTGTTCTTTTGAAGAATGAACTCAAACTTATCTCCTTTGGGCAAACTCTGCGCCAAACAGATTTTAACCCTGGGTTCGGTTTGGCGTTCCACTTGTTTTACAATTTCCCCGATGACTTCCTCCGGGGTAATAGTGATTACTTTGGCCTGGTACTCCTGGCCTTTACCATTCAAGACCGTAATTTCCGACCCTATGCCTTCCCGAAGAACATT
>DNPQ01000153.1 GCA_003501335.1 Bacillota bacterium | reverse complement strand
GTCTGCGCCCGAATTTGCATTTTTTTCCAGAAATTGTATCTATAGCCTGATGACGTTGAGCATGAGGGCGTGAAAATGAAAAGTAGGTTTTTGTTTTTGTATGGGGCGTTTTTTTTAGAAGACCAAGTTGCATTGTGAGTGATGAATGCCTTTTGAATGCAACTTGGGATGGTGGCATGCTATATATAGCGGAGAATAATTGCTTTGTTATCTTTGAGTTATTGGGGTGTAGGCCCGTCTGGGGCAAACGCTTTTATAAGCCGGCCGGATAATTTTCCCGGCGTTGACGATCTCTTCGATACGGTGGGCGCTCCAACCGGCGATCCGGGAAATGGCAAAGATCGGCGGGTAGATTTCTGGCGGAAGATCCAGCATCCGGTAGACAAAGCCCGAATAAAAGTCGACATTGGCGCTGACGCCTTTGTACATCTTGCGGACCCTGCCGATAACCTCCGGCGCCAATTTTTCCACCCGGGTATAAAGATGGTACTCGTCCTCCAGCCCTTTTTCTTTGGCGAGACGGGCGGCGTACTCCCTTAGAATAATGGCCCGCGGGTCGGAGATGGAATAAACGGCATGACCAACGCCGTAAATCAGGCCGGAATGGTCAAAAGCTTCTTTATTCAAAATTTTGGCCAGATAATCTTGAATTTCCCCTTCATCGGCCCAATCTGTCACTTGCTCTTTCAAATCTGCAAACATCTGCATGACCTTGATGTTGGCTCCGCCATGCCGTGGTCCTTTGAGGGAACCGAGGGCCGCAGCCATGACCGAGTACGTATCGGTTCCGGATGATGTGACAACATGCGTTACAAAGGAAGAGTTATTGCCGCCGCCATGTTCGGCATGAAGCACCAACGCCAGATCGAGCAAAGCAGCCTCCAGTTTGGTGTAATTGCTGTCCGGTCTGAGCATGTAGAGGATGTTTTCCGCAGTGGAGAGCTCCGGCTGGGGACTGTGAATAAACAGGCTGTTATTGCCATGGTAATGGGAAAAAGCCTGGTATCCATAGACTGCGATGGCCGGGAAAGCGGCGATCAAGCGGATGCATTGTTTGAGTACATTGGCGATGGAAATGTCGTCCGCATTGTCGTCAAAACTATACAAGGCCAGGACGCTGCGGGCCAAGACGTTCATCATATCTTTGCTGGGAGCCTTTAAGATAATGTCACGGGCAAAATCATCCGGCAGCTTGCGGTAACAGGCCAACAACTGTTCAAAATCCCGCAATTGATCTCGCTTTGGAAGAGTACCGAAAAGTAATAAATAACAGGTTTCTTCAAAACCGAAGCGGCCCTCGCTCATAAAGCCATTGACCAGATCCGCGATGTCGGTGCCCCGGTAAAATAACCGGCCGGGAACAGGGACCATTTCGTTTTCATCCATGATATAGGAATGAACTTCGCCGATTTCCGTCAGCCCGGCCAGGACACCCCGGCCGCTGATATCGCGCAACCCTCGTTTAACTTCATATTTGATGAACCACTCGGGATTAATATAGCTGTTTTTTTCGGCCAAACCGCATAATTCGGTGAGCTGATCGGTTTCGAAATCAGGGGTTTCTTTGTAGTTCATTGTTGGAAGACCTCCTCTGGACGTTTTAGGAAAACTCGTACATGCGCGGGTTAGGTTGTACTGAGGCATTCATGGTTCTCATCTATTCGCTGCCCCAGAAAGCCGTAGTGGGGGACTATTTTGTTTTTTCATACGCGTAACAATGTACGCGAATTCTTGCGTAAGAAGAACTGAAAAATTTGATTAAATGAGGGTTTATCATAGTTCTATCATTTGAGTTTGATGCTTATTCATTTTTGGAGTTAGTTTATCCTGCAAAAAGGGACTGGTATTTTTTGGCAGGTTTTTTTGTGAAGAGACCGGGCCTTTGTTAATTTAATGATGAACGGTTGGGATGGGCCAGGAATTCCACCGGCTGGGTCATTTGATTTTACATCTTTGTAATCTTTTTTCAGGTATATCTACGGCGATAAAATTCTATACTGTTGAGTGTTTGCGCGTGCACGCGACTTCACTTACTTTTTTTTAAAATAAGGGGGAAAATAAATTTGAAATGTCCAGACTGCAATACAGCTAACCTTAGTTTTTTTGAGTATTGCTCAAAATGTGGAGCCAATCTCTATAAGCTAAAACACAAAAAGAATATTGCTTAATGAAAAAGTCCCGTTACTATTTCAGTAGCGGGGCTTTTTTATTATTTGAATCGGGAATATTTTTTAGACCTAAACTCGGTAAAAAGTTAATATTCAACCCACTTAAAATGGTACGGGTTCCTCTGATTTAAGAGCAAAAACAAATCGATCGCGACTTTATTTGGGGCTACATTTTAAACAGTTGCCGATTTCATCCTTGATTTCCCATAATCTTGAATTTGCTATTTTTTCCCGCGCTTCATCGAGTGTCATGTGATACACGTCAATAAATAAATAACCATTATTTTTAAGCAGTATGTGTAATGCCTGGAGAAATAGATTGGTGTCCTGGACCATATGAAACATATCAATCGCAATGATGATGTCTGCAACATGGTCTTTGATCTGCTTAATATTCTTGACTAGGATGGGCTCGATATTTTTAAGCTGATATTGAACAATTTTCTTTTTCACGGCTGCGATGGCTAGTTCCTGAATATCAACCGCATATACTTTTCCTTCATCACCAATCAATTCAGATACTCTCTTGGTGTAGCCTCCGGAACCGCAGCCGTAGTCGATGACGATGTTTCCTTTGTGAATGTCGAATTTATCACATTCTTTATCAATCGGTGAAATCATATCTCGTTCCTCTAACATCGAAATCATCCGCTCGACACTAAATTGATTTTCAGGTTGAGCTATTTCGTAAAGCTTCTTTTCTTGCAGGTACTTTTCCATTCGGCTTTCTGCTTCGATCATGACTTTATGAATTAAACATTTGCTTTCTTGAAATTCGCATGTAAATAAAGCGCCATTTCCTTCAATGGCATTGATCACATCCATAAAAGAAATCTCGTCCATTTTTTGGCTTAACTTATAACCACCATTTACACCTGAAGTCGATTCGATCAATCCGGCCTTCACTAGTTGCGATAATATCTTTGAAAGATACGTAACCGACACCTTGAAGTGTTCAGAGAGTTTCAAGACACTCAATTTTTCATTTTCATGTTCAATCAGGTAGACAATCGTGTGTAAAGCATAATTTGTCGCTTTAGAATATTTCAAATGCGCCTGCCTCCTAAATACAAGATATTATAGACATTTTATATCC
>DNPQ01000486.1 GCA_003501335.1 Bacillota bacterium | reverse complement strand
AATCCACCGGGTAATGAGATTCTGACTGCCAACTTCATCAAGATAATGTTGGAACGGGAAGGAATACCAGCCGTAATTTACGAGTCCGTTTCGGGACGGGGTAATTTAATCGCTCGTATAGCAGGAAATGGAACTCGAAAACCACTCATGATGCTTTCCCATATGGATGTCGTGGCTGCTAATCCAAATCAATGGAGGTTTGATCCCTTTGCGGGTATTGTCGCTGAAGACTATATCTGGGGACGCGGCGCTCTCGATATGAAGGGAATGCTGGCCATGGAACTCATGACGTTGATTTTGTATAAGAGAAGCGGACAAGTTCCTGATCGGGAGCTTATTTTAGTGGCCGCCGCCGATGAAGAGGTTGGCGGAATTTATGGGATCCATTGGCTGATGGAGCAAGACATCCCATCTTTAACTGCGGTGGAGTACATCATTAATGAAGGCGGCACCGGATTCCTTCAAAATCAGATGCCGGTATATACTTGCCAAAATGCTGAAAAGGGATTGCTTTGGGTCAAATTATCATTATCCGGGACACCGGGGCATGCTTCAATGCCTGCCAAAGATAATGCGATTGTGCAAATGAATAGGATTATCAGCCGGATTGGCCGCCATCGGGAGCCTTTAACGCTATGTGAAACCAGTCGCGGCTTTTTAAGTCAAATGGCAGTACAACATGGAGTAAAACTGCCAACCCGACCGGCGAATCTGGATTATAGTTTAAAAATGTTCGCCAGCCGCCATTTCAATAAAGAACGTTCGATTCAAGGAATGTTATATAATACGATTTCACCCACTATATTACAAGCGGGGATGAAAACCAATGTTCTTCCGGAACAGTGTGAATTAACGCTTGATTGCCGTTTGGTCCCGGGAGAGACTCCTGAACATTTTTTAGAACAACTTCGCAATTTAATTAACGATTCCAAAGTGACCATGGAAGTGATTCAATCGGCGGCTCCCACGGAATCACCTGTGGATACCGAATTATTTAGGACAATGCGTCAGATAGCGCATCAAGAGAATTCAGGCGGAGATGTAGTGCCTTATTTATCAACCTTAGCCACTGATTCCCGTTATTTTAGACAAAAAGGAATAACCAGTTATGGCTTTATCCCGATATTGATTTCTGAAGCGGAGCTGCAAAAAATGCATGGAATTGATGAGCGAATCTCCCTTGCAAATTTAGAAACAGGGACCCGGATTTTATATCAAGTGATTGAGAGGATTAGTCATAATTAAGGAGCGGGTCCGAAAATTTATGTTTTTAACTATGCACCGCCTAAAATAAAGAGTATTCCATAAATGATTCCAATAAGCCCCCCGATAACTACATCGGAAGGGTAGTGGTTCCGCAGGTAGACTCTTGAGAAAGCTACGGCTACAGCCAAGAAATAGAAAAAGATTCCTAAAGGATGCCACCAATGGAGCGTTAATACTGCAGTACAAAAATTATTGGCCGAATGGGAAGAAGGGAAAGAATAATGGCCCAATTTTTTCCAGAAGTTTCCTTGGGTTGAGTAGGGTCCGGTGGGTCGAATTCGTTTGACGAATGCTTTGATGAGATTGCAGGTTTGGTCGCTTAAAGTAACAGCAATCAACAAAAGCCCAATCCGCAGGCGGGTATGAAAGGACCCCAATATCAGCGATGTCAAGATAATTATGAATACCAAGTGTCGCCAATAGGGAGGGTGAGAGAAAAAGGACATAACAACAGTCAAGCGGGGAGAATGATGCTTATCCCAAATTCGATCTAAAATTTTTTGGTCGGTTTGTTGCACTCGACGGAAAAAGTTTTTCATGGCATCTCTTTTCGTGTTATTTTCATATTTAGCTTGATCTTTTCATTTCTAAATATGTACGGCTCTAGAGAATGCTCGATTCAATGAGGAAGAGTCGGCAAATTTTGAAAATTGCTTGCCAAAATTTTCATAGATATTAAAATGGTGCATGGAGTTTATGGTCAATCTTAATTTTAAATGGCTAGTTTTAAACCTTGGCGCAGAAAAAGTTAAGATTTTGAAACAACAGATATCAAACGGGGGATCATCAATAGGTACGATTGTAAACCGGGAAAATTTAGCTGAACAAGCGGCAAAATGGCATGGGGAAAAAATTAAAGTGGTTCTTACCAACGGGTGTTTTGATATACTCCATATGGGTCATTTGCGGACTTTTAAAGAAGCCAAAGCCCAAGGAGATATTTTAGTGGTGGGCCTGAATAGTGATGAGTCGATTCGGGGTTTGAAAGGGGAAACAAGGCCGATTATTCCTCAAAATGATCGCCTGGAACTTTTGGCGGCTTTAGAACCCATTGATTATGTGACTCTATTTGATGAAGCCACAGCAGTCCGATTAATTGAACTTATAAAGCCTCAAGTGTATGTTAAGGGCGGCGACTATAATTTAAACAATCTTCCCGAAAAGGATGTCTTACTTCGATATCAGGTCGAAGTGAAATTTATACCCTTGGTCACTGGAATTTCCACGACGGAAATGATTAAAAGAATAAGAACAGCCAATATATAATGAAAACCCCCGACCCAAGATAGCCAATTTTAGGTCGGGGGTTTTTGTTTCGCAGCCGGTTTCAAGCCGGCCGGGGTTTAGAACTTCGAAGAAAATCGCGTTACTCGCCAAATTCCACTCCAATACTTCTAGCGATGTTGATGAGTTCGCTTTCGGGAGACACGGTTTTTAATTGGCCTACTGCCTCTTCAATGGGTACTGCGTCGATTTCATTGCCTTGTAAGCTTACCATCATGCCGAATTTTTTGTTTTTAATGAGTTCGACGGCTGCGGCCCCATAGCGGGTCGACAATATCCTATCGTATGGGTTGGGCCTTCCTCCCCGCTGCAAATGCCCTAAAACTGTTACCCTGGAATCCATACCGGTAATCTCCGTCAAATCCTGAGCGATTTTTTGGCCGATTCCGCCAAGCCGGATCGGGTCGGGACTATCTTTGACGACTTGGCTGACAACCATGGATCCGCCTTTCGGTTTGGCGCCTTCGGCAACGACCACAATACTGAAATTTTTACCAGCTTTTTGCCGTTCCAGGGCTTTATCGGCAATTTTGTGAATATCATAAGGAATTTCCGGGATGATGATCATATCAGCGCCTCCGGCGATTCCGGATTCCAAAGCAATCCAGCCGGCATACCTTCCCATGACTTCAAGCACCATAATCCGGTGGTGGGATTCGGCTGTCGTATGTAGCTTGTCCAGGGCTTCGGTTGCGGTATCAACAGCAGTCATAAAACCAAAAGTGACATCGGTTGAAGATAAGTCGTTATCGATAGTTTTCGGAACTGCCACGACTTTTAAACCTTTGCGGGAAAAGTCGCGGGCACTGGTTAGAGTGCCGTCACCGCCGATGAGGACCATGGCTTCGATGTTGTGAGATTGAATGTTGGCCATGACTTGATCGGACTTATCGACATAAGTAACTTTACCATTCTCTTCAACCTTAAAACTAAATGGGTTATCCCGGTTGGAAGATCCCAGGATGGTACCGCCCCGATCCAATATCCCGGATGCCTTGGAAAGATCAAGCTGAATCCATTCATTTAAAACAAGTCCGTGATAGCCATCTTTAAAACCGATGACTTCACAACCATATTTGCCAATCGCAGTTTTTACAACTGCCCGCAAGACGGCGTTAAGTCCGGGACAATCACCGCCACCCGTGAGGACGCCAATTTTTTTCAACATAATACGACACCTCTTTGATTATGAGTCTTTGTTTCGAAATAAACATAATGGGGTTAAAATTTGCCTTGAAAATATTCTCGGGATATTCTTGAATCCTGAATACAGTTATTATTTCGCGTCTAGCCATGGAAATACCTCCCATACGATTGAAATAATCATTAGCATTTTGACTATAAAATACGGTATACAAGGGACATATAAAATACAGTGAATTCAGACTGAGTTGCAGGAATATAGAGTATTTGGGTCGAAGTTCAGAATAGAAATGAATAGTCATACCAAGGTGCATTCAAAAAAAGTTTTAATAAACCAGAATGCAACTTAGTATAAAAGACAAATTTGCACTCTGTCAGTTTTGATCGGAATGCAAATTTGTATCAAAAACCTATTGTAAGGAGAGGATTCAATGAAGTTAGCAGTAAGAGCTAAAGGTATCAACCCTTCCCCAACTTTAGCAATTGATGCCAAGGCCAAACAAATGGTCAAGGATGGTTTGGATATTATTGGTTTTGGGGCCGGAGAACCTGATTTTGATACTCCGGAAGTTATAAAAAATGAAGCCATTGCAGCGATCAAACGTGGTGAAACCAAATATACTCCCGCTTCCGGGACTTTAGGCTTAAGAGAAGCAGTTTGTTTCAAAATGGAACGTGATCACGGCCTAAAATATAGTCCCAATCAGGCAGTTATTTGTTGTGGGGCCAAACATGCCCTTTATAATTTATTTCAGGTTATTTGTGATCCCGGTGAGGAGGTGGTTATTCCGGCTCCTTATTGGGTGAGTTATAGTGAACAGGTAACACTGGCAGGGGCTAAACCGGTATTTATTTCGACGGATGAAGCCGGCGGTTTTAAAATGACGGCAGAACAATTCCGGGCCGCGATAACACCCAAAACGGTTGCTTTAATTTTAAACAGCCCGTCCAATCCAACCGGGGCGGTTTATAACCGGCAGGAGTTGGCTGCTATTGCGGATGTGGCGGTGGAAAAAAATATTATCGTAGTTTCGGATGAAATCTATGAAAAATTGATTTATGTAGGAGAGCACGTTAGTATTGCCAGTATCAATCCGCAAATCAAAGATTTGACGATTCTTATCAATGGAGTTTCCAAGACCTTTGCCATGACTGGATGGCGGATTGGGTACGCGGTGGGGGATGCTAAAGTTATTAAAGCCATCGGCGATTTGCAGAGCCATAGTACATCCAACCCAACATCTTTTTGTCAAGCAGCTTCGGTCTTGGCATTAACCAAGCCGCCATTGGACATTATTGAACAGATGGTCACTGAGTTTAAGAGACGGCGCGACTATATGGTTGAAACAGTCAACCAAATTCCGGGTTTACATTGTATGAAACCGGATGGCGCTTTTTATGTTTTTGCCAGTATGAAGGGGTTGATTGGTAAGGATTTCTATGGGAAAAAGCTAACGGATTCTGATGGGCTTGCTCAATTACTGTTGGAACATGCGAAAGTGGCTGTGGTTCCGGGCAGCGGTTTTGGAGCCCCGGATTATTTCCG
>DNPQ01000120.1:4865-5927 GCA_003501335.1 Bacillota bacterium | reverse complement strand
ATATGGGACAAGTTGTATCTTATCTAGAATCGATAACCGATTCAATCACCAGTGCCAATCCTAAACTAAGTAAATGCCAGGTAGCCGTATTGGCTGGATTAAAAATAGCGGATGAATTTCATAAATTGCGTCAAGAATATCAATACTTGGATCAATTGCTTAAAGAAGCAAGATAAGATTAAGGTAAATCCGGGATGGTATTTAGAATTTGGGAGGATTCAGATTGAATTGGGTTGATTGGCTGATAGGCGGTTGCTTTTTTTGGTTAATTTTTCGGGGTTATTGTAAAGGATTTGTCGAGCAATTGTTTGAATTGCTGGGAAGTGTCTGCGCTTTAGTTTTAGGGTTTTATTTCTATCAAAAGGCTGGTAGTTATTTAGCCTCTAATATTCATCTATCCACACCGCTTGCCAATATGATTGGTTTTATACTTATTGTGGTCGGCATTAGCGGGACTGTAGGTTTTATTGGTAGGCATTGGCATGAAATGAATAAAAATGAACCCGTTGCATTGATAGATGGAGCGTTAGGAGCTGTCTTAGGAGCTTTTAAAGCGGCTGTAATCATTATTATGTTATTATTAATTGCTATAGCGCTTCCTTGGAATTATTTTCATAGTCCGATTGAAGCTTCGAGTTTTGCCGGTGATCTTATGCGATTGGCTCCATATTTTTACATCATACAAGATCGTTCTTTACCGCCTGATATTCCTCGGTTGGTTGTTTCTCCGGAGGGATTGCAATTAAGGGGTATGAAAGAACAAAATCTGGAGGGTGCGACTTGTATTGCTTGCGGGGCTAAAGTGCACTACCTGGGTTATGTCAAAGAGGGATTATCTTATTATCCTCAAGTATATTGTCCTAAATGCCACCGGGTTAGTGACGGGTGTCTAACTTTTGAAGGCTATCATGCCATTTATGGTGTATGTCCTTATGAGCGTTTGGGAACGATGGGAGTGATCGACTGTAAAGTATGGCCAAATTTAAAACCCACCAGTGTGCATGGAAAGTGTCCTGTTTGCGGACGGACTCAGTAATTAATATCGAATAGCGATAACTTTTA
>DNPQ01000120.1:0-4535 GCA_003501335.1 Bacillota bacterium | reverse complement strand
GTTTGCTTTGATTATTCCACGTATTTCAGCACCATTCCCCAAAATGTAATCATCAATACTTCAAAATTTCCGTGAAATGAACCTCCTTAATCTTAGCAAGTTTTTTTAAAAACTTCATTGATGATCACTTGTCTGTTTCCTGTTATCATGTTTGATTCATTGACTCAAGGTCCCTGAATGTAGTGTTGTATTATGATAAGAAGTCTTAAAGAAGCACGCAGCAAGAGAAATTTCATGTCTTTTTCAGATTTACAGGATATACTGAAAATAGATTAAATTGTTATGACCTGTGCTGGAAAGGTTACGGCTATTGGGTGAATTATGAAATATTTAATTGTGAATGCGGATGATTACGGGCTTGATGAGAACATCAACCGGGCTGTTATTATGGGTTATTCTCGGGGAATTGTCAGAAGTACGACGATTCTTGCCAATGGAGAAGCCTTTCTTTCCGGCATCCATGCCTTAAAGGAGAACCCGGGACTCGGGGTCGGTGTTCATTTAACGCTGGTTAATGGCTATCCTTTAAGTCCCCCTAATGAAATACCCTCATTACTCGATGCTAATGGTAAGTTCTTCAGGAGTTATCAAGAATTTTTTCCCCGGTTTTTAGCTGGAAAAATAAAATTACGGGAAATCCGAGATGAATGGGGAAAACAGATTTCCCGTGTTGAAAATCATGGAATCGTAGTAACGCATTTAGATAGTCATCAACATTTGCATGTTTTACCGGGGATTCATAAGATTGTTAGCGAACTTGCCCTGGACTTTCATATTCAAAAAATCCGTTTACCTCAAGAAAAAATGATGTTTCTAGGAGGGTCCGTCCCTTCGCTCAGTCGTTTTCTGGCTCGCGATATCCTTTCTGGGGTGAGTGCATTATCGAAATTTTATTTTTCAAAACAAAATTTGAAATCTCCGCAACAATTTTATGGCATGCTTTGGGGAGGACATTTAAGCGAAAACAGACTTATAACAATTCTTCAGCGGCTACCTGTAGGAATTTCTGAAATTATGACCCATCCCGGTCTATCCAGTCAAGCTTTAGAACAAAAGTTTCTCTGGGGATACAATTGGGAAGAGGAACTGGTCGCTCTTACCTCTTTAAAGGTGAAAACCATCGTTGAACAGCAAGGAATTCAATTAGTTAATTATCGCAGCTTATAAACAGTTTGGTATTTTTGAGGGGAAAAAGTGATGCTTAAAAATCGTAATAAAATATTTTTTTTATTGTTGCTGTTGAGCATTTCCTTATTTTTTGCTTTCAATAGTTATCTCCATATTACGGATGACGTGGAATCAAATTATGCTTTAACCGCTAAAGAAATGGTACTTTCAAAAGACTGGATATCTCCCCAAATCTATGGGCGATATTGGTATGATAAACCGATATTTTTTTATTGGCAAACAGCATCGGCCTTTAAATTATTCGGCTTTCATGAGTTTGCGACCCGGTTTTGGCCGGCCTTGATGGGAGCTTTTTCGATTTTTTTATTGCTTTGGTTTGGACAAAAGGTGTTTCCCAGGAAATCGATGGGGCTGATGGGTGCCTTAATTTTAGCAACAAGTTTCGAATTTTGGATGATAGCTAAATTTATCATTACCGATATGACGTTGTTTTTCTTTTTTAATGGTGCCCTTGCCTTCTTTCTACTTGCCTATCGCGGTGATTCAAAAGCAAAAGGTTACTATTATTTGTTCTATCTTTTTTGCGCTTTGGCCACGTTAACCAAAGGCCCCATTGGTTTTCTTCTTCCCGGTATGATTGTATTGCTCTTTTTATGTTGGACCGGTAATTGGAGGGAATTGCGGCAGATGAAAATAACCCAGGGAGTCATTTTACTGCTGATGGTAGCGGTTCCCTGGTATTTTGCAATGTATCTTAAACATGGACAAACTTTTATCCTCAATTTTTTTGGAGTGCATAATTATTTACGGGCAACAGTTTCCGAACACCCAAAAGATAATGTTTTTTATTACTATTTTGTCATACTGCTGGTTGGTTTTTTCCCTTGGATTGCTTTCTTACCTCAAACGATTAAACATTGTTGGCCGAAGGGGACAGGATGGCAAAATGTAGACCCGGAAACGAAGTTTTTAATCATCTGGATAGTTGTGGTTTTTATGTTTTTTGAATGCATCGCGACTAAATATTCAACTTACACTTTTGCGATTCTTTTTCCGTTAGCCTTATTGACAGCCAAATTTTTTGTTGGCAGGCTTGAGCTGCCGGCAAAAGGACTTTTCTGGTCTTTCATTTTAATTTTTTTATTGAGTATCCTTGTTCTGGGTGTAAACTATTTTGCTTATCGCCTCGTTCATTATCCGTTAGGCAGTTTGTTGCCAATGGCTTTGGTCGTCCTTATCGGATATGGCTTTTGTTTTTATTATATTTTTGCCGGTACGACCCAAAAAGTTTTGATAATATTTTTAATGACCTTATTGTTATTTAATGGCCTTCTTATTAAAAATTTATGGGTACCGGTATCCCAATATCGATCGGCAAAAGAAATCGCGTTTGTTTTAAAGAAAATCTACCGGCCGGGAGATATTGTAACCTCTTATGGAAGTTATCAAACTTCAGCGGTGTTTTATTCTGGTTGTAAAATTTATAATTTAAGCCTTCAAAGTTCTTCTAATAATTCTAATTCCGGTAAATTAAGTTGGGCCAGTAAATACGTAATGCCATCGCTTCGATTGACCGATATTAAAAATTCCCAAAATTGTAAAAGGAGAATTTTAGTCATCTTGCGGCAAAGAGACTATGGGAAATTCTTAAAAGAATACCAAGGACAATGGAAAATCATTCAAAATAAAGGTTCGGATTATTTATTGAAAAAAATGGACTAGTGTCGGAGGGAAAAATGAAACGAGTCTCGATTATTATTCCTGTTTATAATGAAGAGAAAGTCATTGACGCTTTTTATCAGGCAGTACTGGAAAATATAAAATCATTAGCGTATGATTTCGAATTGATATTTGTCGATGATGGTTCCACGGATAAAACGCCATTGATTTTAAATTATATTACTCAGAATGATCCTAAGGTACGGGCCTTTGTTTTATCCAAGAACTTTGGTCATCAATTTGCTTTAACCTGTGGACTGGATCATGCATCCGGTGATGGGATCATTACTATGGATGGAGATATGCAACATCCTCCGGAAATGATACCTGCATTAATCGCTAAATGGGAAGAAGGTTTTGATATTGTTCAGACCATCCGTGTCAATACAGAGGGAGTATCTTGGTTTAAACGATTGACCTCCAAAACCTTTTATAAAGTGATGAATGCTATTTCCCAGGTTAAAATTGAAGAAGGAATGTCGGATTTCCGGTTAATCGACAAAAAAGTTTTAGAAAGCTTTCGCCTTTTTAAAGAAAGGACCCGGTTTATCCGGGGAATGATGGAATTAGTGGGATTTAAGCAGGTCACTGTGGAATTTATAGCACCCAAGCGCTATGCCGGCGCTTCCAAATTTTCTTTTAAAAAAATGTGGTATTTTGCTTTGGATGGAGTAACTTCTTTTTCGAACCTGCCTTTGCATTTAGCCCTATATATGGGAATATTGGCTGCTATGATCAGTTTTATTTTAGTGATCCATGTACTGTATATCAAAATTTTCACGAGTCAAGCGGTTCCGGGATGGGCAACCATAGGAGCAGGGATATTTTTCTTGGTTGGTGTCCAATTTATTTTTTTTGGGATCATGGGTGAATATATTGCCAGGATTTTTGAAGAAGTGAAACAGCGGCCACTATACATTGTTAAGACAGAACTGAAGAAAGAGGAAAAAGTTAGGTATTTACACCAAAATAGTGAAATTGTTTGATTCGGAGGAAATAATAATGGCTTCTGTACTTGTTACAGGCGGAGCCGGTTTTATCGGTTCACATATTGTTGAATTATTGATTGAACAAAATTATGATGTATTTGTTATTGATAACCTTTCGAAGGGAAGTTTAACCAATATACCTTCCCGGGCAACATTTTGGAAATGCGATATCCGTTCTCAGGAAGTAAAGAACATTTTTGAACAGCATTCTTTTGAGTATGTTATTCATTTGGCTGCTCAGACAGGAGTCAACTTTTCAAATAGTAACCCTGTTGAGGACCATGATATCAATTTATCGGGATTGTTGAATATTTTAGAACTATCGCGAATGTATGGGGTTAAAAGATTTATTTTTTCTTCGAGTGCAGCAACTTATGGCAATCCATCAGGGATTCCGATTTCAGAAGATCAGATTCAGCAACCAATTTCTTTTTATGGTCTCAGTAAGTTGGTTGGTGAACAATATATCCAAATGTATCATCAAATATATGGGCTTGAATATGTAATTTTACGTTATTCCAATGTTTATGGGCCGCGTCAAAATTCGAGCCATGAAGGCGGAGTTATCAGCATTTTCTTGGAATGCCTGAATAAAGCCCTTCCGTACACAGTTTATGGGAATGGTAAACAGACCCGAGATTATATTTATGTTAAAGATATCGCCAAAGCCAATATGACGGCTTTAAAAACTTCGTATAG
>DNPQ01000236.1 GCA_003501335.1 Bacillota bacterium | reverse complement strand
TCCGGATTGCAGTAATTTTAATACAGAGCACTATTAATAACATTATATTAGGAGGCCGTTTCAATGAGTGTTTTGCGAATGATGAAAGGAATTTTAATACTTTTCTTGGGAATCGGTTTATGCTTAACTGTTCATTATGCAGCATATGCCCAAACCGATTCCGCCAGTCCCGTATCTTTTAGCATAGAAGCCGATATGTTACCTTATATTAGTGGTGGGCATTACTTAAGCGGAGTCCTTGGCATCGACCATTTCAATCTTCGCTGGATTACCACGAAAACCACTGTCCCCGATTTTGTAACCCCTGAAGGTTTTAAAAATTGGGACTTGGATGTTAACGCTGTTATTATCGATTATTTCCCAAATGAAAACCGGGAAGGTTTATGGCTGGGTGGTGGAATAGAACATTGGGATAGCCACATTCGTTCTAAAAATAGCGGTGATTCGGGGACATTTTCGCAAAAAATTCTAACTTTCGGTACTGGATATTTATATCCCCTTAGTGATCATTGGTATATAAATCCCTGGGCCGCTCTTCATTACAACTTAAGTGACAAGAATGCCGAAATCGGGTCCAGTAATTTCAAAATTCCCGATATCATGTATGAGGCTTCAATTAAATTGGGATATCGGTTTTAAGCTCTGCCCCAAGATAATTTTCAATAATTAAATCCGGCAAATCCTGTTAATCCCGGCAATAAGGTCTCCTTTTCGTCGAGATTAGCATTGATTCACCGGATTCATGTTATTGATTATCTTAACTTTTCGCTCCATGGTTCATATCGTGTGATAAAGTACTCTTACTTAATGGATTCGATAATAACCATTTCTGATTTATCCGTTAATACCGGCTAAAATGCGAATATCCTCGATCCTTATTTGAAGTCCAAAACTCTTTTTCAGCACCATATTAACCAGTCCGGTATGGTTGAGATTCATCATACAACAGCCCGGCAAAAAGGACATCCTGTATCCCACGAGCGGTTCATTACGAATATGTTCGGCTACTCCGTCAAAGCCTATCATATGATAGGCTTTGACATCTTTCACGACATTCTCACGGGATACTTTAGGCCCGACCACCCATGTTGTAAGCACCCCGGTGATTGGATCGGCCTCAATTACCTGTAAAACATGAGGAATCGGGCAACCAGCTCCCATAGGACGGCCCAATACAAAATCTCCTTTTACTATCGCCATCTTTTCAACTAGATCGCCCCTGAAGGGTAACACAATCTTGCGAGCGGAAATTTCTCCCGGTATTGGACCCAGTACAAAATCATAAGGATGTCCCAAGACGTCCAAACCGGTATAACTTGCTTCCCGCATCTGCTCTTCCACCTTGACGGACTGCTCTTGATAAAATGGGCAATCGCCATAACTCTTCTGTTCGTTAATCACCGCCCGTAAAAAATCCCGACATGAACCATCCCCGCATAAACCGCAATTTTTTCCCGGCGGATGCCATAATTTTGCGATCGTCATTTCATTCCCCCCGATATAAATAGTCGGCTATCTGGCCGTCTAATTTTTTGACGACTCCGAAATGCTTGCGCCATCCGATATCCTTTTTACCCACGCAGATCGTACAAGTACCCAAGGGTGGATTGCCTTTCAAATATAAATTGTCTTCGGAGATATCGGCTGAGTTACAAATCAATTCAAATAAACGCTGTAATGATGTGCCCTGAAGCGCATTGGTTTCCAGCAAAACGACGTGGGGATGAATTTCTTTAATTTTTTGAATCAAAACTTCCCGCTCGGCCTGACTTACCAAGTCGATTTTAGTCACAACGGCCACATCCGCCAGGCTAACCATGGACCCCATCTTCTCAGGAGTATGAATTCCGGAAATCGAGCTCAAGACGATAATCCCTAAGCCCTGATTTAAATATGGCGAACACCGTAAACACAATCCGGCGCTTTCAACGATGAACAAATCCGCCTTATTCTCAGCCGCCCACTCAATGGCATCGCCCAAAACCATCACACCGGCATGATCCGGGCATAAATCCCCCGAGTAAATTTTTTTAGTCAGGATACCGAATTCGTTTTCAAGCTCAATATCTTCATAAGCTTTCACTACATCAATCTTTAAGAAAGCAATTTTCATTCTATCGCGCAGATTACTGACAATTTGTTTAATTAGGGCAGTTTTCCCGGCAGACGGTGGCCCGGCGATAATGACTAACTTCAATTTCTACAACTCCTTCACGCTTTTTACGCAAAATTTAAATTGGCCAGTTCACGGGTGATAATATTACCAGCCCGGAGTTCCTCACGAATGACTCCAATCCTTTTATCAAGCTCCACCAGATTCCGGGCGGCATAAATTTCTAACTCATTTTGATCAAGGACCTTTTTTACACCGCCATTTTCCATGATGATCCTTTTTTCAGTATGTAAAGCAATGACCGGATCATGAGTCACAAAGATAATAATCTTTCCGGCGCCATGAATAATCTCCAGTACTTCCTGCTTAAATATGCCGGCGTTTTCGATTTCATCCAGCAGCACTATCGGCGCTGCGCCGATCAAAATCGCATCGGCTATTAATAAAGACCGGGTTTGACCTCCTGATAACGTAGTGACCTTGTTAATTTTTTGGATCTTTTCGCCGGTAAAAATATTGGCCAGCTCAATTGTCTCATCAATGATCCCTTTGCTTTGAATCCCACGGGCCCGGGCGTGTATTTGCAGAAATTCTTCAGTGGATAAGTCGGCAAAACATTTAGTATTTTGGGTGATCATGGCAATGGGTTTTAAGGCCGGATTATAGCGGATATTTTCTTCAGGGATTTCCCGATTTATTAAGATATGTCGCTTCGTGGATGTATCCCCTTGAGCCAGTAATTCAATATCTGTAATAAAAGCGGTTTTGCCGCTGCCGGTCGGTCCAACAATGGAAATGGTCTCCCCCGCTTTTAATGTAAGCTCACTAAAATCCTCTTTGATTCCGGATTTATTCAAACCCGGTAGAATATTTAATTCGGTGATCATCTATTGCTACCCCTTTCATTATTAACACCTTTCCTAATGTATGCTACTCATAAAGTCCCTGATACTAATGAATATAATTTACTTTTGGACTTATATCACTTTATACATAAGACTAGCAAAATATCCAAAAGATAACAGTTTCATCTTGACATTCGTTCACTGACCATAGTATAATTTGAATAATTTATTATTCATACTAAATAGATAGGTTTTGTTATCATTTATAAAATTACTCAACGGGAATGAAAAGTCCGTGATATCCGGGCTTTCAAAATAAAAACCATAAAGGAGAAAAGCTATGGCGAAAAACAATTATCGGTTTGAAACCCTTTCAATTCATGCGGGGCAAGTCCCTGATCCAACCACTCTATCCCGGGGTATTGCAGTCCATCGCACCAGTTCTTATGTATTTAAAAACACCGAACACGGGGCCAATCTATTTGGATTAAAAGAACTCGGTTATATTTACAGCCGTCTCGGCAACCCCACCAATGCGGTTCTGGAAG
>DNPQ01000624.1 GCA_003501335.1 Bacillota bacterium | reverse complement strand
TTTTTCGCCTCCGGACATCACGGATATTGAAATTAATGAGGTCGTCGATACACTGAGATCCGGTTGGATAACTACAGGGCCTAAAACAAAACTGTTTGAAAAAAAGATTGCCGAATATACTCACACATCCAAAGCGGTATGCTTGAACTCGGCCACTGCTTCACTGGAGCTTACTTTGAGACTCTTAGGAATAGGGGCGGGGGATGAAGTTATTACATCGGCCTACACCTATTCGGCATCCGCCAGTGTGATCGATCACGTAGGCGCGAAAATCATTTTAATCGATACGGAAAAAGATTCTTACCAGATGGATTATGCTCAATTGGAGCAAGCCATTACCCCCAAAACGAAGGCCATCATTCCGGTTGATATCGCCGGAGTTATGTGTGATTACGATAGACTATTTAAGATTGTTGAAGCCAAGAAGGCTTTATTTACACCGGCTGGTCAATTGCAGACAGCAATTGGCAGGTTAATTATTCTGGCGGATGCGGCCCATTCATTTGGAGCGACTTATCATGGGAAACGAAGCGGGGAAGTTGCTGATTTTACTGCATTTTCCTTTCATGCAGTCAAGAATCTTACCACGGCTGAAGGCGGAGCAGTTACTTGGCGTGATATTCCGGGGATAGATAATGAGGCGATATATCACGAGTTTATGCTTTTATCCTTGCATGGCCAATCAAAGGATGCTCTTGCCAAGACAATGATAGGCGCCTGGGAATACGATATCGTTTACCCTGCTTACAAATGTAATATGACCGATATCATGGCCGCGTTGGGTTTAGGCCAGTTTCAGAGATATCCGGATCTTTTAAAAAGAAGAAAGCAGATTATTGAAAGGTATAATCGGGGATTGGCTGATTGTGAGCTTGATGTTTTAAAGCATTTTGACAAAGAATACTCATCCAGCGGGCATCTTTATCTGATCCGGCTTCGCGGGAAGGATGAAAACTACCGTAATCAAGTGATTAAGGAAATGGCTGAGCGAGGAATTGCCACCAATGTCCATTATAAACCCTTACCGATGCATACGGCATATCGAAAACTGGGGTTTGCGATTGAAAATTACCCAAATTCTTTTGAACAATATCGAAATCAAATGACTTTGCCCCTGCATACCTTACTCACGGATGAACAAGTGGATTATATTGTAAGCGAGTTGAAGGAAATATTACAAAGGTTGTAAGTAAAATCATTATCAGTGGGGAACATTATGCTTTGTTACAATTTTTCCCTTTGTGATTTTTACTTGCTGTACACTTGGTCAACACAAAGAAGACATGTTAACAACACATAAAGGAGTTATATTGAAAGTAGTTTCGAAAACTCCTCCTTATCTTTACCCTCTTCGGAGGGTTATTTTTTAACAAAAAGGTTTCTCGTTACAATAAATGATATTTTCTTGAAAGCGACTTAAATATTTATCAAGAAAGCCTTCCGGTTCCATTGAAACCGGAAGGCTTCTTGATAAAATGATGATGTTCTTTTTTAATTCTCTTTTTTCTTTATATGATACCGCAAAAGAAAGATAGGGATGATCCCGGATAATGTGATAATGCTTGTTGTTAGAAAAACATCGTTTACGGCATGGACAAAAGCTTGATTCGCTAAATGTTGGCCAATTACAGAAATGGCTTGCATGGTAACATTGTAGACCTGTAATTGATAGTTGAAAATTGGCCCCCCGACTTGGTGCTGAATGAAACTTTGGAAGCCTTGCAGGGTCCGGACAGTAGTCGGAGAAGTCAGGGCGACGGATTGGCTGTAGATAGTAGTATGAAAAGTGGTTCTTTGGGTCAGGATGGTTGATAAAATAGCCACTCCAAAACTACCTCCCACCTGGCGGATAATGTTTAACATGCCTGAAGCCTGGGCTATGTTTTCCCGGCCAATTTCGGAAAGGGAAATTGTAGTCAAGGGAGTAAACATCATTCCCATGCCAAAGGCCCGGATGATCAAGGGAAGCATAATTTGAGAATGCTCCGAATAAAGGGATTGAAAACTGTTCAGGTACATACTAAAGGCCATCAAGACAATGCCAACCGCCGCAAAGATTTTGGGGTTAATTTTAGCGACCATAAATCCACAGATAGGTGAAATAAATGCCTGAATCAGACCAACCGGCAGAAAGACCAGGCCCGCCTGAAATGCCGTATAGCCAAGGGAATTTTGCAAATAAAGCGGTAAGACGAATGTACTGCCGAACATTCCAAGACCGAAAATAAACAGGACTAGATTGGCAAAGCCGAAATTAAAGTTTTTTAATAAACGTAAGTCAATTAAGGGATGGGCTACTGTTAATTCAGTGACGACGAAAATAACGAAACAGAAGAAGGATAATCCGAAACAAACTAAAATGAACGGTGCGGTCCATCCACCGGTATTCCAGGCTGCGTGGGCATCATCCAGTGCGATTAATAAGGTGCTTAGAAAGATCGCCATTGAGATAAAACCCATCAAATCGAAAGAGCGGGCTTGTTCGGACTTATATTCGCGTTGGATGATAAAAGTGGCAAACATGCCGAACAAACCAACCGGAACGTTGATATCAAAAATTGCTTGCCAACTGATGTGATCGATCAAATATCCGCCGATCATCGGGCCCAGGGAGACCGAGGCGGCGGCGGCTATTGACCAAAAGCCCAAGGCTAAACTCCGTTGCTCCATAGGGAACTCCCGGGTAACAATCGCCATGCCGACCGGCATCAGTAATCCAGCCCCGGTTCCCTGGATGATGCGGAAGAATATTAAGGCATTTTCATTCCAGGAAATGCCGCAAAGAAAGGAACCGGTGGTAAAGAGTAATAGCGCTGTAAAGTAAATTCTTTTATAGCCGAAATGATCGGCCAGCCAACCGGAGGTAGGCAACATGACCGCGAAAATTACCATGTAAGCGGTGACGATCCATTGAATCTTATCAAGGCTGGCCCCGAAGCTGGCCATAA
>DNPQ01000603.1:8204-14403 GCA_003501335.1 Bacillota bacterium | reverse complement strand
GGGGTTATCGTAGAAAATGTTCATATTAGTGAAAGCTTATTTTTATTATCTTTTAAATTACAACAAAAAAGCAGCCGGAACTGAATTTCCGGTTGCCCTTATCCAAGATACACAAGATATAGGGGTAGTTCAGCTTAGCCATTTACCTTAGCGACAATGAGCGGCGTCCATGCGGGTTGAATAAATTCATATTTTGGATCATCGGACAAGCGCCGTTCTCCTTGTAAGTGTTGAAGGGCATCAATATCCTGGGTACATTGCATACATCCTAAATAATGTCCGTCATAATCACGAAGTGCGACAAATTCAACCATTATTTTATGTTTTTTACTGGTAACATCTGATTTGAGGTCAAACCAAAAACTTGCTCTATCACGGATTCCCTGTTTCATTTCTTGAATAACCTGCTCGGCTTGGACGCAACTGTCGGTCGGATGATAGCAGCGGAAATCAGTTCCCATAGCAGTCATCGGCCGCTTGAATAATCGGCTTTCGTGTTTGTTCCAAGCGATAATCTCATCATTGGCATCAATAATTAATACTTCGATGGGTAAGTTTTCATACATCGCTTGCACTATCCGGTCATTCATTCCATCAAGCATGTTATCACCTCCTAAGATCTTTATACTTATATTTTAAACTTTGTCATTATAATAACAATCTTTGTTATTATAATTTACAAATATTCAAGAATGAAATGCCACTTATTTGATGTGAAATGCCAATGCTACATAAATATTATGATCAAGGGCCAAAGGTTAAAGCCAAATGATCCGATAAGAGGGCTTTGGCCTATGATGAGAGAATATAATGAAAATGGTCCTAATATCGACAAAGGGGCATTACCATGGATATCCGGATTGAATATTTCACCGAGCCCAATGGGGATTTTATTGCTCTGGTTGCTTTACTGGATACAGAGTTTACGGCTAAAAACGGTGAACTTCAGAAATTTTATGAAGGTTTTAACAAATTGGACGGAATGAGGGACTTCTTCGTTGCCTATCAAGAGGAGATTCCAGTCGGTATTGCGGCGATGAAACGTCATGATCAAGATGCATATGAAGTAAAGAGAGTATTTGTGAAAAAAGATTATCGGGGTCTTGGAATTTCAAAACTTTTGATGAAGAAGCTTGAAGAAAAGGCTATCCAAAATCATACTCGGTCTTTAATCTTAGAAACATCAGCTACCTTTACAACAGCCCGTAATCTTTACCGGAGCTTAGGGTATCAAGATATTGAAAACTATGGGCAATATGTTGGAATGAGCTTGAGTGTTTGTATGCGGAAAGAAATTGGGGAATAGTAATTTTCGGGAGACGGAGATAGCCCTACTCCAAAAAAGAATATTTCATGAATAGGTTGAATCGATGATGCCCAACCCATTGAACATAAAAGATTTAGAGATTTTATATACACAAATTCATTCTGAAGGAATCAAGGCGCTTCGTAGCGGAACGGAAGCCATTGCCCCTTACTTGCAACAGCAAAGTGATGATCAGAGGCGTGGGATGGCGTTGATAGTCAATTTGGACGGGCTTATCTCAAAAGGCTATAATTTGCTGGTGAACGACTTAAAAGCTGTTGAGCCGGGACAATATTATTATCCCCAAACCGATATCCATATGACAGTCCTTGATCTCATCAGCGCCAGTCCTCAATTTAGCATGAATGAAATCATGTTGAACAAAGTGATTGAAATTATCCATTCTGCTGTAAACCATGTGGCGGCATTTGAAATAGAGTTTCACGGGATTATTCTCAGTAATGGCGCTATTTTAATTAAAGGGTATTATCATGAAGGGCTCTCTGAGATAAGGAACAATATCAGAAGATTTGCCATTCAGTATGGTTTTGATCTGAAGGAACGTTATCAAAGCATATCCGCGCATGTGACAATAGCAAGGTTTAAAGCTCAGGTGGAAAATTGCGAGGGATTCATACAAAAGATTGAAGATTATCGTGATTTTCAAGCTGGAGTTGTCCGGGTGAACCAAATGGAACTTGTTATTCATGATTGGTATAACAGTCAGAAAAATGAAATTCAGAAATTCATTTTGAAAAAATAGAATATGTTTGGAATGCGGATTGCCGAAACGATATTTTTGCTTGAAACCACGTTACAAATTATCTAGGCTAAGCGGGATTGGAAAATCCTCCGGGACTTTGTTGACTGTGTGATGGAGAGTAACCGGATCAGAGATAAGCCCGAATTTAGAATCCTCCGGATAGCTCACGGAGAGATGTGGCATAAAACCTGCGAAACCACAGAGAGCTTGTAAATCAGCCCAATAGGAAACCATAAAAAAATGTTCCCACTTTCCTTGCTGCTGGCTATAAATATAAGTCCCTAGATTGCCTGGGAAGGCTTTGATTTCTGCAACCCTGGTTTGGAGAAGATAAACCCGATAGGCTCCTGCCTTATCTAAAGGAACAATACCGTGCCAAGAACGAACGATCATGGTGACCTCCGTATTTGATTCCAAGTTGTTAATTTGAGAGAATAAGCAGATATCTTCTTTATATTCAATTATACCCCAGATTTTGTTTTTGGATAACATTTCCGTTCCCGGATTTTAAAATATTTCTTTCATTCCAAATGAATTTGACGAATTTAATGGATTTGATGAAGAATGATGATCCAATTGACTTACTTCCCAAAGTTTGTTATATTAAGATTGAGATAAGAAATGTTGAGCGAGCTTAGTTTTGTTGTTTGAGCATTAGAATAGTTGAGATGAGCGGAGACGAGTGCATAGGCGGGCGTATATTACGTTTATCAAGCCAGGCGCAAGTTGCCTGGCTTTTTTATTAGGGTCAAAAGGCGCAAGCCAGACAATAAAAGCAATTGATTAGAGGAGGCTTTTCGATGAGTATGAATGCAGAGACGAGAGTTGTTAAGAAAAAAGGATTAAAGGCTGTCGATGTAGCGGTTGTAGCAGTATTGCTGGCTGTAGGCGCAGTATTGCGCATGTTTTGCCCTCCATTGGTCGCTGGAATTACCCCCAACTTTGTTATTGGAATGTATTGTTTGGCCATTTTACTCTTACGTCCTAAATTGTCGGGTGCAATCGGAATTGGTTTGGTAGCCGGCGCAGTTTGCCAATTAACGACTAAGTCAGCAATTCCCTTTTTAAGTTTCGTGAGTGAACCTCTTGGAGCGCTGGCAGTTTATTTATTGGCTTTTATCAATATCGAGGTTGGCGTTGTGAAATATATCCGGGTTTTTGTGATTTCATTTTTGGGTACCACGGTTAGCGGTTCGGTGTTTGTCGGGATCATGATTCAAGTTCTTACAGCCAGCGGCAAAAATACTCCGGCATTGGCGGCATTATCGGCGGTTGTTTTGATTACCGCATTATTTAATGCCATATTGGCGAGTGTTTTATATGTTCCTTTGAAGACCGCATTATCGAAAAACCGTTAATTTCAATAAATTTACATGAGGAAGCAGCATGGATCCAGTCATTACAGTTGAACATTTGACATTCAGATATCCAACCATCGCCTCCGCTTCAACGGAGGCGGCTGCATTAAAGGATGTATCTTTTTCCATCCATGCGGGGGAGTTTGTTGGAATCACCGGACCGGCAGGAGCCGGCAAATCTACCTTGGTCTTGACTATCAATGGTATTATTCCCCATTTTCAATCGGGAATCTTTCAAGGAAAGGTCTTAATCAATGGACGTGATACATTTGAAACATCTTGTTCCGAGATATCCCGCCAGGTAGGAAGCGTTTTTCAAGATCCGGAGGCTCAATTGGTGACTCCCACAGTTGAGGATGAAATCGCTTTTGGATTAGAAAATTTTGGGTTTGAACCCGGGCTTATTGAAAGCCGGATTCAGGAAGCATTGCACTTGATAGGTATTACCAATTTACGAAACCGTTCCACTTCCGAATTGTCCGGCGGACAAAAGCAACGGGTTTCGATAGCCGCGGCAGTAGCTTTACGCCCGGGAATACTTATTTTGGACGAACCGACTTCAGAATTGGATCCCATGGGAACCATGGAAGTTTTTGAGGTTTTAAAGCAACTCAATCAACAATTTGGCTTAACCATTATCGTAGTGGAACAGAAAATCAATATTCTGATGGAATATATTCAACGTTTACTGGTTCTGAATCAAGGAAGTCTGGTTTTTGACCGGACGCCCAGGGAAATTATCAAAGAACCGGAAACTCTTCATTCGGTGGGTTTAAGGGTTCCGCCGGTGAGTGAGTTGGCCTATTTATTAAAAAAGGCAGCTCTTTATACCGAGGAATTACCGCTTACTGTGGATGAAGCATACTCTGGTTTACAAAAAAGCCTGGGCCGAAGGAAGGAGGAAAAATGATACAGGTTACGGATGTATCTTTTCAGTATCCCAATGGATTTACCATATTGGAACATATCTCTTTTCAAATCAACCGGGGAGAATTCGTCGCGTTAATCGGCCAAAATGGCGCCGGAAAAACCACTTTGCTGAAACAATTCAATGGCCTCTTGAAGCCGACATCCGGCAATATTTTGATTGATCAAGTCAATACCAAGGATTCTTCAACTGGAGAACTGGCGCGAAAAGTGGGATACCTTTTTCAAAATCCTGATCATCAGATCTTTCTGCCCACGGTGGAAAAAGAAATCGGCTTTGGACCTGCCAATCTTCATCTTTCTAAAGATGAAGTGAAGGAGCGGGTTCGAGAGGCGGCCGCGGAGGTTGGATTAACCCAGTATTTGAATGAGAATCCCTTATTTTTAAGTAAAGGGCAGCGGCAAAGAGTCGCTTTTGCCTCTTTATTATCGATGCAGCCGGAAGTAATGGTTTTGGATGAACCCACGACCGGCCAGGATTATCAAGAAGGTATTGAGATTATGGAGATGGTGAAAGAACTCCATCAAAAAGGCCATACGATTGTTTTTGTAACCCATGATATGGAGCTCGTCGCTGAATATGCCCAGCGGGTAATTGTTTTAAGTGAGGGGCGGATATTAATCGATGATGTTTGCAGAAAGGTTTTCTATCAGCCGGAATTGCTGAAGCAAACTAATTTATTTCCTTCGCAGATCGCCCGGTTGGTCCAGAAATTTCCCGATTATTCAAAGCGGTTCGGGCAGGCTTTAACTGTCAGGGAATTATATGAACAGGTATTGAAGATGACGGAGAGTGACTTTAGATGTCTGTTATAATTAGTTATTTTCAGCGCGATTCCATGGTTCACCGTCTCAATCCGTTGACAAAAATGATTTGGTCCGTTGTCTTGATGATGCTAAGTTTTATGGTGACCAATGTTTATATATTGGCGGTTCTTTTTTTATCCATCGTTTTAGTAGCTTATTTGGCCAAAATTCTCAAAGAAATGCTGCCCGCATTTATCGGTTTGCTTTATTTTGCAGCGTTCTTTTTACTATTTCAGGTCTTTTTTATCCCTGACGGCAAAACATTATTTGTATTAATTCCGGGGACCCACTTGCTGCGGGTCACCGACCAAGGACTGCTTTTTTCAGCGGCCATGGGGATTCGCTTAATGGTTATTGCTGCCAGTTTTCCGGTACTTTTAGGAACAACCCAGGTGAAAGACTTAGTTGTGATGCTGGTTGAGAAATTAAAAATTCCCTATGCTTATGCATTTATGTTTATCACCTCTATTCGTTTTATCCCCACCTTTGTCCAGGAAATGGATTTAATCATCCAGGCTCAATGCTCAAGGGCCCATCGCCTTGATAAGGGTAATTTTATCAAGAAGTTCCTTTCAATATGTCCGCTGGCGATTCCTTTAATGATCACCTCGGTAAAGAAGGCTGAACAGATGGCGATATCCATGGAGACACGCGGCTTTGGCTCGGGAAAACGGACCTACTTGCACCACGACAAGTTTGCTTTGAAAGACTGGATGATTTGCTGCTCACTCTTTGTACTGATGGTTATAGGGATTTTTTTCAATATAAAAGGATTTCTCGGTTAGAGCTTGAGCTCATTTTTGGGACTCTTCAAAACAATCTTAGGCAATTGAGGCTAATCGGAATTCCCGGTTGGCCCTTTATTGTTTTATATTTAAAAACGTAAAAAAGGGATTCCGGTCTTTTTGTGGAATAAATTCACGTTATTTTCTAGCCCATTGGGAGGGGATAAGAATGAAAGCCTGGAGTGGTCGCTTTCAGAAAGACACCGGAGCTTTGATGGATGATTTTCATTCTTCCATTGGTTTTGATTGCCGT
>DNPQ01000603.1:2097-7933 GCA_003501335.1 Bacillota bacterium | reverse complement strand
GCCGAGGAAGATATTCAGGGTAGCATTGCTCATGCCAATATGCTTGGTGATTGTAATATTATTAAACGTCCTGAGGCGGACGCCATCATCATTGGACTGAAAAAAATACTGGAGAAAGTCAAAGCCGGACAAATCGAATGGGATGTTAAAGCCGAAGACATCCATATGAATATTGAGAAGCTGTTAATTCAGGAAATCGGGGAAACCGGTAAGAAATTACATACTGCCCGCAGCCGTAATGATCAAGTGGCCCTGGATGCCCGGTTATATGTTCGTAAAGAAATCGCCGCCATCCAAAACCTTTTTAAAGAATTATTAAAGGTATTGCTGGAAATGGCGGAGCGGGAACAAGATACGATTTTGCCAGGATACACTCATTTGCAACGGGCACAGCCTATCCTACTCGGCCATCATTTACTGGCCTATTTTGAAATGTTTAAGCGCGATTTGGAGAGAACGGACGATTGTTTGAAAAGGGTTGTCATTTCACCGTTGGGGGCCGGGGCTCTGGCTGGAACGGGATTTGCCACCAACCGGCATCAGATAGCGGCTGAACTGGATTTTCAGGGGGTATCCTGCAATAGTCTGGATGCCGTCAGTGATCGGGATTTTGTAGCTGAATTCATTTTTATCATTTCATTGTCGATGATGCACTTATCGAGGTTTAGTGAGGAATTGGTATTATGGTCTTCCATGGAATTTGGTTTTGTGGAAATGGATGATTCTTATAGCACCGGTTCCAGTATCATGCCCCAGAAAAAGAATCCCGATGTCGTTGAACTGGTACGGGGGAAAACCGGCAGAGTGTATGGAGATTTAATGGCGATTCTGACGATTTTAAAAGGGTTGCCTCTTGCCTATAACAAAGATATGCAAGAAGATAAAGAAGCTTTATTTGACGCGGTGGATACCTTGAAAGGCTGTGTAAGTATATTTATTCCCATGCTTCAGACATTGGCCTTCAATAAAGATAAAATGTTGGCTGCCACGAAAGACGGATTTTTAAATGCCACTGATTTGGCCGATTATTTAGTCGCCAAAGGTTTGCCTTTCCGTTCAGCTCATTCGATTGTCGGGAAGCTGGTCCATTATTGTCTGGAACAGCAAAAAAGGCTTGAAGAATTGAGCCTGGAAGAGTTTCAGGCCGCATCGACTCTAATTGAAAAAGATGTCTATGAGACATTGGAGATTCAAAAGGTGGTTGCTGTTCGTAATTCATACGGGGGAACTTCGAAAAAACAGGTTCTGGCTCAATTGGATATGGCGAAGGAATGGTTTCATACTATCAAATAAGGATGGTCTGTTTTCATGCAAATTATCGTTCAAAAATTTGGCGGAACGTCCGTCGCAACGGATGAAGGCAGAAGTAAGGCTGTAATAAAGGTCATTAAAGCTATTGAAGAGGGCTTTTCGGTGGTAGTGGTTGTTTCGGCCATGGGCCGGAAGGGAGAACCCTATGCCACGGATACTTTAATTCATTTGGCAAAAGATATCGATCGAGATGCGGATGCACGGGAACTTGATTTGTTGATTTCCTGCGGCGAAATTATTTCCACAGTTGTGATGGCCCAAACATTGGAAAAGCAAGGGCATGCCGCTGTAGCCCTAACGGGTGGACAAGCAGGCCTACTGACTGATCAAAATTTTGGGGAAGCCCAAATCATTGGGATTAATCCGGAAAATATTTTACGGCATTTGGGAGAAGGAAAAGTGGTTGTGGTAGCCGGATTTCAGGGAATTACCGCCGGTGGAGAAATTACCACCCTTGGCCGTGGTGGTTCCGATACCACGGCGACAGCCCTAGGCTCAGCGTTAGAGGCTGAAATGGTCGAGATTTATACCGATGTTGATGGAGTGATGACCGTCGATCCCCGGATTATTCCGGATGCTAAGATTTTGCGGGAGCTGACTTATCAGGAAATCTGTGAGATGGCCAATCAGGGCGCCAAAGTCGTCCATCCCCGGGCGGTAGCCATTGCCAGAGATAAGAAAGTCCCGGTTAAAGTGAAAAGCACTTTTTCGGATGATGGTGGGACCTTGATCCATGAAGGGAAAACTTCACGAATTATCACCGGAATCGCCCATCAAACCGGTCTTGGAATGGTACTCGTAAAATCTAAAAAGGGGCAGCTCTGTTCCGAAGATTCGGTGAAGGTTTTTAAAATATTAGCTGAAGCAGCCATCAGTGTGGATATGAATTCCGTCTCCACGGGTCAGGTCAGTTTCATCGTCAAGCAGGAAAACTTGGGTAAAGTAGGCGATCTACTATTGCCTTTTGGTTTTGATGTGGAATTATTACCTCACAGTGCCAAGATTGCGTTGATTGGAACCGGGATGCAGGATGTACCGGGTATTATGGTCAGAGTAGTTGAGGCTTTGCATAAACATCATATACAGCTATTGCAAACGGTCGATTCTGAAATTACAATATCCTGTTTAGTACCGGAAAGTCAAATTTCCGAGGCTATTAAAGTATTATATAATGAATTTGATTTATAAAATAGACGGGAGTGATCAATAATGGATTACAAAGCACTAATCCGGGAAGTTCCTGATTTTCCTAAAAAGGGAATCAGTTTTAAGGATATTACCACCGTATTAAAAGACGGCCCCGCTTTACGGCAAGTTACCGATGAGCTGGCTCATCATTTTGCGCCCCTTAAACCCGATCTCATTGTAGGCGCTGAGTCGCGTGGTTTTTTATTAGGGGCCCCGCTGGCCTATAAAATGGGCTGCGGATTTGTCGTCGTCCGTAAACCGGGAAAACTTCCGGCCAAGGTGGCGAAAGTATCCTATCAACTGGAATATGGTGAGGATTCTCTGGAAATCCATCTGGATTCGATAAAACCCGGCCAAAGAGTGCTGGTTGTTGATGATTTACTGGCAACCGGGGGCACCATGGCTGCAACGGCGAAGCTGATCCAAGAACTTCAAGGTTCCATTGTGGGTTTTGCATTTTTGATCGAACTGGATGATTTGAAAGGCCGCGAAAAACTGAAACCTTATGAAGTTTTCAGTTTGGTTCATTATGAAGGGGATTGATATTTTATTCTAAAGGCGGTTAGCATGCCGAGTTTTGATTTTCTTGAATTACCGGGATTAAATCCGGATGAGTTGTCTCCGGCTGTATGGGCTTATATCGGTGATGCTGTTTATGAGCTCTATATTCGTTGTCATATTTTATCCGCCGGACCCGCAAAAACCAATGCTTTACACCATGTCGCTATAGCCATGGTACGGGCTTCCTTTCAGGCCGGATTGGTAACCAAACTGGAACCATTCTTAACCGAAGGGGAATTGGAAATTTTGAAAAGAGGCCGGAATGTCAAAAGCGGACATATTCCTGCCCATACCGATGTCTTGACGTACCGTCATAGTACGGCCTTTGAAGCACTCATCGGCTACCTTTACCTACGGGGCGAACATAAGCGGATCAAGGAATTATTAACGCAGGCGATCATCTTGGGAGAAACAGCGGAGCATTCCGAATAACCTTGATAAGCCCAAAAATCATATCAAAAGATACCAATCGGCATAAATTGGCCGCAACGGGGTTAAAGCCAACTTGAGAATGAATCAAGTTTGGCTTTTTTTATGAATACCGGTTTGAATCAGAAGATATCAATAGCTTCTTTGGATAGAATTTGGTAAAATAGAAAACGATAATATTTCAGAAATCAATGAAAGAATGAGGCAGACAGAGAGATGGCGGAACAAATTGAAGGAAGAAATCCAGTCCTGGAAGCATTACGGGCTGATCATGAACTTGTAAAAATTTATATTTTAAAGAATGAATCTCATACCGGTCCGCTTAGAGAAATTGCAGCAAAAGCTGCTCAAAAGGGTATTCCTGTCAATCAAGTGGATAATCAGGTGTTGGACAAAATGGCAGTAACTCGCAATCATCAGGGTGTCATTGCCATGGCGGCTGATTGGAAATATGCCTCTTTGGAGGATATTAGGACTCGGGCGGCCGAGAAAAAGGAACCCTTGTTTCTGTTACTCCTTGATGGAGTGGAAGATCCCCAAAACTTAGGGTCGATTATCCGGACTTCCGAAGCAGCCGGGGTCCATGGAATTGTGATTCCGGAACGCCGGGCGGCTGGTCTTACCGCTGTGGTGGGGAGAGCCTCTGCAGGCGCCATCGAGCATATTCCGGTCGTTAGAGTTACCAATCTGACTAAAACCATGGAAGATTTGAAAAAAGAGGGCCTCTGGTTTACCGGAGTCGAGATGGATGGAGATAAGGAGATTCAATCCTCCGATCTTAAAGGGCCTATGGGCGTAGTTCTTGGGGGAGAGGGAAAGGGTGTTTCCCGTTTAGTCCGGGAGCATTGTGATCAAGTGGTGCGGATTCCCATGTGGGGCAAAATTAATTCGTTAAATGTTGCGGCTGCAACGGCCATTTCTTTATATGAAGTAAGGAGGCAGCGCGGGATGGTTCTGGCCGATTGTCTCAATAACGGGGATTCAAACCCCTCGGCTTTAGCGGAGCAAGTGTCTTCGGGTTTAAATCCCCCGGTTCTTTAGCCGACTTTCAGTCGGCCAAAAAACTCACCGGCTGAAGCCGGTGGGGTGGTTGAGTTGAAGGGTAAAGTTTGAAACCAAAATTTCAGAGGAAACTCGAAAAAAGCGAAAAGGGTTTTGAAATACGATTTGAATCAAAATCCTTGAAACTTGATATTTAGGTTCTTTTTTGCCAGATAACCGATAATATTTTACAGATAATAATGCGTTGAAGCCTAAATTTAGTGATTCGTGGGAAATGATACTAAACGGAAACGTTTATTTATGTATTGTATTTTTCGGATGATAATGTTACAATGCAACAAACAGTGGTCATGATAAATTTATTTTCGAACTTTAAAATTGTTTTTGAAATCTCCTCATCAATAGGATACCTATCACAAAGGACACTTTAGTCATTTTCCTTCCCTTGACGTTCAAATATCGACTATTGTATAATATTTATGTATTATTTTGGACAAGTTTTTGGTATTATTTTTGAAACAACCGGTTTCAATAAAATAACAGCCGGAGGCGATTGTAACGTGGGGGCAAAACCACAAAGAGAAGTTACAGAGATCTATGATGTGATGTTGGATGAAACAATCGTTGAAGCTGCCCGCGAGGGTGACGACGCCGCCCAGGAATACCTGATTAATAAGTATAAAAACTTTGTCCGAGCCAAAGCGCGATCTTATTTTTTAATCGGCGCCGATCGGGAAGATATTATTCAAGAAGGTATGATTGGTCTTTATAAAGCAATTCGTGACTTTCGTAATGACAAGTTGGCTTCTTTCCGCGCATTTGCCGAGTTATGTATTACTCGTCAGATTATTACCGCTATTAAAACTGCCACTCGTCAGAAACACATTCCTTTGAATTCTTATGTTTCGCTCAATAAACCGATTTACGATGAAGAGTCGGACCGGACGTTGTTGGATGTACTCTCCGGAAATAAAGTAACGGATCCTGAAGAACTGGTCATTAGTCGTGAGGAATTCGTAGATATCGAACATAAAATGGGCGAATTCTTAAGCGATTTAGAATGGAAAGTTCTGATGTCGTATTTGGATGGTCATTCCTACCAGGAGATTGCCAAAGATTTGCGAAGGCATGTCAAGTCAATTGATAATGCTTTGCAACGCGTCAAGCGGAAATTAGAGCGTTACCTGGAAAAGCGAGAAGAGATTAATAGCTGAAAAATGTTTTTCGGTATTCATTTGCATTTAATATTGTTTTATCGAATCAAAAGCCCTTTGTATGAGGGGCTTTTTTTGTTTATCCATAAAAGGTTTGGGTGTTTAACAGAAAAAAAGTAAATTATCAACCC
>DNPQ01000603.1:0-1769 GCA_003501335.1 Bacillota bacterium | reverse complement strand
AGAGAATGATTTAGTCGTAATTATTATCCAATTTGCCGATAGACAATGACTTTTTAAAATCATATAGTGATAACAGGGGTTTTATAACGTAAATAATATTCGGTGAACTTTTGAGAAATTCCTTCAATTTTGGTTCTTGAGAAAATAAAATATGATTTTTATGAGGGAGCCAGCAAGATGAAAAAAATCATGGTCGTAGACGATGCCGCATTTATTCGGAAATCGTTAAGAATGATTTTCGAACAGCATGATTTTGAAATCGCCGGTGAAGCTGAAAATGGCTTGCAAGCCGTAACTCAATACAAGAGACTCAAACCGGATTTGGTAACAATGGATATCACGATGCCCGAGATGAATGGGCTTGATGCGGTTAAGACGATAAAAGAGTACGACCCTGATTGTCAAATTTTAGTTGTTTCTGCTGCAGGTCGGCAAGAAACGGTTCGTGAAGCCATTGTGTCGGGCGCCAAAGGTTTCATTGTGAAACCATTCAGCGAAGAGAAGGTCATTGCTACAGCCAATAAGATACTTGGATTATGATATGAAATGTTTTCTATGTCTTTAAACGGTTGAGAAAAATGATAAGTATTGAAGGAAAAAAGGGGCTGTCTAATTTAGACAGCCCCTTTTTAATATTATTTCTTTGTCTTTTCTTTTTTTTCTGGTTTTGATGGTGGGGCCTTTTTGAGTAATAATTCTAAAAATAAATTAAAAATGAATTATAAATATTATGTTTTTTGTGAATTATAAAATGGAGGAGATGATTCAATGGGTTTCATTCCACGGGATGGGTATTATCCATTGTGCGCTTTATTATTCTGGGGATTGGCCTCTGTTTTGATACCAAAGGAAAAATGGAAGCCCCTTTTTTGGTATGGTTTAGTTTGGGGATTTTTAGCCGGCTATATCTTTATTTGGATATTTGGATTTGGATTCCATTTATTCGAATATAAATTGGGAGAGCCATTTAAGTCTTTTGGGGTTTGTGTATGGTTAACTTTTGCATGGATCCCGGCTATCATGATTTATCTTTATGATTTGCCTTCGAGCCGGGTATGGTATGTTTACCCGATGTATTTGATAGTATTTGCTTTAGCCAGTGCGAGCCTGGACCAAGTTTTCCATGCGGCCGGACTTTTAAAATATTATCATTGGAATCCGTTTTTTCGGTTTATCATAGCCCTTTTCTGGTTTTGGTGGGCAAAGCTGCATTATACGAAAATGAAAGAGCAAAATTAAAACCGCTTTTGTTTATTCTGTCTGTTAAAAAGGGCATATAAAATAGCGATGATGGCAGCGATTCCCACCGCTCCGGCTATAGCCGCACCTAATTTTTTGCGCCGTTCTGAAACATCGGGATTATTTTTCCATGAAAAATCGTTATTGTACATAGTGGTTCCTCCTGCAATTGTTCAAGTGGACTATTTTTATTTTATCGACTAGGGTATCATTAAGCTATTTTTGTATGTCTACGGATGGTTACTTAACTTCTTCAATCTTGAAAGTATATTGCAAATCATCCTCTCCGGGTAAATATTCATTGATTATCAATCGATAATCACTAAAAAATTTTTTTTCTTCGTTAATGATTTCTGGAATGGTTTTACAATCGGGATATAAATCAGGGGTTAATTCCAATTCAGTTGTAAATGTCATGGTTACTTTAATTTTAGTATTTGGCATATGCATCGACCTTTCCATTTTTATTATAAAAAGTTAAGGCATATCAAAAATGATTCAATTTTCATTTCATATTTTTATTATTATAA
>DNPQ01000411.1 GCA_003501335.1 Bacillota bacterium | reverse complement strand
CAAACAATAATTGGCGGGTTAAGCTGTCGGAGCTTCTCCGTCAGCCTGATTTTTTTAAAGATTCATCAGCTCCGGAACGGTTTATTATTGAAACCCAGGGCAGACATAGTGACAAAATTGGGACAGCTATTGATGCCAATCAGGGAAAAGTCCATCGCGAGATGCGTTTAATTCCTTCTTTGGTGGTCGAACTCCCCTATACCTCTCTCGAGGAAATAGCGAAACTACATCATGTCCGAAGAATCTGGTATGATACTCTGGTCCGTATCCGCCTTGATGTCGCAGTTCCTTCCGTTGGCGGCGCCAAAGCCCATGAACTTGGCTTTACCGGAAAAAATGTTCCAATTGCCCTTATTGATACCGGTCTATACCCCCACCGCGATTTTTTGATGCCCGATTCCCGGATCATTGAATGGCATGATTTTCTTCACCAAAAAGAAACTCCGTACGATGATAACGGTCATGGCACCCATGTGGCCGGAATTATTGCCGGAAACGGTTTCTCTTCCCGCGGCAAATACCAGGGAATGGCGCCGGAAGCCTTGTTAATCGGCCTCAAGGCTCTGGACGAAAACGGAGGCGGCTCTATTTCCAACGTCTTAACAGCTATCGAATGGTGCATTGATAATCAAAGCCGGCTCAATATTAAAGCAATCAATATGTCTTTCGGTTCCAAGGCCCAAGAGTCCTATCAGCATGATCCCTTATGCAGGGCTACTTCCATAGCCTGGAGTAAAGGCTTGGTTGTCTGTGCGGCAGCCGGTAATGCTGGTCCCAGTCGCATGACGATCGACACGCCAGGGATTAATCCCATAATTATTACAGTTGGCAACGTCGATGATCATCAAACTCCCGATTATCAAGATGATTTCTTAAACCAAAATTCCAGCCGAGGCCCAACCCTTGATAACATTCCCAAACCGAACCTGCTTGCCCCCGGAACTAACATCACTTCGACCTGGATTAATGGTAATTACCGGAGTCTAAGCGGTACCTCCATGGCTACTCCCATGGTAACCGGTACCGTAGCCTTGATAAAACAAAAATGGCCCGATTGGGGACCGGATCAAATTAAACGAATCATCATGAAAAGTGCTCACGATTTAGGTCTGGGAGTCAATTTGCAAGGCGCGGGGGTATTGGATTTACGGGAAATCTTCACCGATGAAAATCCACCCAATGTTTTTGCAAGGTGGATTGATAAACAAGATGTTCGAAATATTCTCAGGTACCATCTGATGGAAACCCTGTTAAATCACATTGGTATCAAGCCGACTTTGTTTCGTAAAAAAAGGGATGAAACTATCAAAAAGACTTTATTCTCGTTCATTAAATCCTATTTTACGCAAAATAATTAAATTCTAAAGTCGATTTATCCAAAAAATCTCCTTGACCGGAGATTTTTTCTTAAATAAAAAATAGTCCGTTATAATCTTTTAACCACTTGCTTTAATTCATCCCCCAAATCCCTATCCGCTAAAATCGTTACGACAGCCAACAAATTTTTGACAAGTTTTTTATCAATCTTAGGTCCCAACACCAAAAAAACTTTATGAAGTAAGTCTAAACGATCGATATCCAAAATATTCACCCCCACTTCATTCTACAAAGTCATCCCTATTGCTGCTTACTATTTATCATTTATTTTCGTTTTACAAAAGGATTGATTTTTCTTTAATCCCGTATATTTTATTCTCTTTTCAATTGCTTGGCTATAGGTATCCGGCATGAAAGCCTCTGTAAGATTTTATTGCTTGTCCAATAAACCTCCAATATATCCTTTTCTCCCCTTAAAATATTGAGCCTAGTTTTCCCCAATCCACATGGCTACCGAGCAAATTATTCTCGCCAGATACTCTACCGTGGTCAGGCCATGATAAGTCCATCCGGGTAATATTTTTAGCCTTCCTATCATGGCAAGGCCCAGGTGGATGAGTTATACTATTTTGATCTCGGAATCGACCCATATCTTTTTTACCTGTTTTGATTGAGCGATTTCCGGAAGCAATGAAAAGGGGAACTCTGCGACAATGGAGGTTAAGCAAGTTATGTCTTTTTTTACTCTGCCATTTTTTTGTTTGATCATCGTTCGAACCTGTTCAGCCTCTTTACCACTGAGTTCAATAATAAACCGGCCCATATTATTGGACCTATAGATAGATGATTCTTTAAGCTTTGAAGATAACTTTTTTTGCCACTCGTTATTACAGGAAATCATAATCAACACATCCTTTTATTGAAAAAATACTTTGTACCCGGATTCTTTAGCTAAAAATACTTTTGCCATCAAATTCTCTACCCTGGCGTAGCCAAGCTAACGGTATTCTCCTGTGGATCCATGCGTACGTGATCCCATTCATCTTTTCTAGCCTAAACTTTAGATGGATTCGCCAAGGTGGATGACTATCTAGATATAATCAATATATGCGATCATCGAGTAAATTCCCTATACCAAATATACCGATTCGGGAATAGCTTTAACAGATCATGCCTAAAAATATATTCTTTTGAAATAGTGGAAAATTGCCCATCCCCCGAACAGAAAGTTCTGAATAGAATAATTGCAGCTTCATGGGAATTCTATAATTCAATCAAGGGGGTCTTTTCATCTTGGATAGTAATGAAATTGAAGTTTTAGTGGCTAAAATTCACGGGCGGATCGGATACATCCCCGGCATTGACCAAATCTTTGTACGAAAATGTTTGCAAGGGATCGCTTCCCTTGGTGATCAAGATGTCGAAAATAAGATTAGGCTATTGGCAAAATTCATCTGATTCAAACCCATTTAGCTTGCTGCTAAATAAAAAAGAGGCTATCTCGAAAGTCCTTTAAATAGGATTTAAAAGACTTTCGAAGACAACCTCTTTCTTTATCAGATTAGGAATCTTACCAATTCCAGCCGCCTACAACAAAAAATAATACTACAATGATAATAATCCAAAAAAGCCCGTTTCCCCCAAAAGCGCCATCAAGCAAGCTGTTTAAAGTGTTTTCGGCCATTTCTACACGCTCCTCTATCAAAAGCCTTGGTCTTTTGTTATCTATAGTATGAGATTTCAAATGGCCCTGCAATATGACGATGTAATTTTTAATGGAGCGAATCCGGAGGATGGACTGCCCAATTCTTTATAAGTGAACCGATTAAATTCATGACAAACTCATTGGAATATTTTCCTGTTTCACCGGAATTCTGCATGAGCAATTTCAAGACCACGGGAAATATTTGATTCATATTCGCTGGAAAAATATTTTGCGTGGAAAATACCTTATTCTTACTATTTCCCAAAACGCGATCCAAATTTAATAGTCCAGAGCCCTGTAAATTTCGTCCCAAACCCAGATTCCTGGCTTTCTTGGTTAATAAGTACTTCAACCGCTCCGGTTTACAAGACGGCCATTTTTGCAATATCAATGCCGCTCCCCCCACCGCCATGGCCGTAGCCATTGTGCTCCCGGAACAAGTCGTATAACCTCCATCTAGGTTTAATGAGGTAATCTTTTCACCTTGGGCAACCAAATCAGGCTTAGCAAAAGTATCAACGCCGGTTCTATTGGAATCTAATTGGCTGAATTGGCTATCATTTACAGTCAATGCTTGTTGATAATTCAAATTTCCCACCGTGATCATGAACTGTGAGAATCCAGTGGCATTAAAACCTGCATTGGTCTGAACAGTAGTAAAAACCGTTATACCTTTTCTCCAGGCTATACTAACCGCCCGACCGAAAGGATCAAAACAAAAACGGTCTTGATTGGCAAGCATTACAGGGAGACTGATAATTTTAATGTTAAATAAGGGAAGACTTCGGACACACCATTCAATTCCGGCAACAATATCGGAAAGCCAACCTTTCCCATCTTTATCCAATATTTTTATTCCCACTAACCATGCATCAGGAGCCATCCCTTTAGTAACTCCATCGGAGACATTGCCATTACCGGCAATAATACCGGCAACTTCTGTTCCATGACCGTTATCATCATAAGGAACGGATTTTTGATTCACTAAATCATACCACCCGACAATTCGATTCTTGGGTATCGTTAAATCCCGATGAGGATAAACCCCAGTATCCAAAACAGCTACCACAACACCTTTACCGGTATAACCATACGCTGGAGTACCCGGAACTTCCAATCGAAGACCGTTTAATAGAACGTCCGGAAGTTGATTATGGAATTTCTGATTTTCCTGTACATTGACAGGCTGATCATCCCAGATTTTTATCACGCTGAAAGAATCTAAAATTTCCGGAAGTGCCGCCAAAGGCATTTCCACGGCAAGCACCGGAAGGAGATTAATGCTACGTAATATTTGGCCTTGATTTGCTTCGACTAAAGAAATAATTTGATCATACTTTCTTCCGCGAACTTCCAGCAATAATCGCCGATTGCCATCCAGAGCCCCATTGTTATAAACACTGCGTATTGCCGGTGATAATTTTCGAAGTCTTCGTTCCTGAAACACCGTATCACCTCCAAAGCTACCATCCCAAAACCTTTCACCAAAATTATCAACCCACTGTCATCGACATACAACAGCCCATTGATGTCTTACATAACAATGCCCGAAAAGTTTTCGGGCATTGTTTCATCCATATGTTGAACTGCGATTACCAAGCGCCGCCAAAGCAACCGCCGCAACCTATAACAAGCAAAACGAAGATTAAAAACATAAGCCAGCCGTTACTTCCAAATCCAATGCCGTCAAATAGCCCTTTAACGCCGTCTGCCATATTAGATTTCACTCCTTTGCACAGTTACAAGCCTTTGGTAAGGCTTTCTTATTTATTATATGTATTTCCTTGCCTAAGTAAAACCCGACTAAAGTTAGATTGTGCTTTTAAACATTTGTTATATTGAAAACTTCCGGCATTGATCTAATTCTTATATTCTAGTGATTTTACCAGCAACCGCCACCGCCAAAGCAACCGCCACATCCGATAACTAACAATACGAAGATTAAGAACATAAGCCATCCGTTATTAAAAAATCCACCGATGCCATCGACTAATCCCTGAATGGGATTTTCGGCCATTTTTTTCACTCCTTTGATGGTTCCAGCCTTTTTGTGAAAGGCTTCGTACTTAATTATATGAAAAGTATCTTCTACATTCATTAGGCGGATGTTATTTTCTTGAAATAAATCTTTTTAATTATTAATGCCCGGTAGTTCCGGGCATTAATAATTCATAGTCATTCGGTATATAGTAAGGGCTTACCAGCAGCCACCGCCGCCAAAGCAACCGCCACATCCGATAACTAGCAATACGAAGATTAAGAACATAAGCCAACCGTTATTGAAGAATCCACCGATACCATCAACTAATCCTTTAAGTCCATCGGCCATTATGATCTCTCCTTTATTTGATTTCTAAGCCTTGCTCTAGGCTTTATAGTTTAGTATATGAGTCTGGACTTTTGATTTCTATGGGCAAATGTTATATTTATGATGACGAAAATCATTTTTAATTACTATCGTTCGTTTCGTATTGTATGACAAAGTCATCCCGCAATGTTGCGGTTTTTGCAAGCATTTCTCCAGTATAGCCTCGCTTAAAAATTTCTCTTGCGATTATTTCAATACTGGACTCAATGACACCGAATGCAACACCAAAGACTTCAACCCTTCATATGATAATATCTATACAAATGTCTATTCGGAGGGCTGAAAGTGGAAAAACAAAACTATCTAGATTTATTGGCCCAGTATAACATTGACAATGCCCATCCAGGTGGTTTGGCGCTTACAAGATCTCTGTTGGCTCGTGAAAAGCCGACTTCCGACAAGACTCTTTTAGACGTTGGTTGCGGCACCGGTCAAACCTCTTTATTTATTGCCAAACATTATCCATGTCAGATCGTTGCAGTCGATTTAAGCCGTACTATGCTTGATAAAGCAGAACATAAATTTAGGAAGTCGGGTTTAACAATTCCCTTAATCAAGGCCAATGCGATGAGTCTTCCTTTTCGCAGAGATAGTTTCGATATTGTACTGGCTGAATCGGTGACCATTTTTACTGAAAATATTGG
>DNPQ01000488.1 GCA_003501335.1 Bacillota bacterium | reverse complement strand
GGACTTGCCAAATGGTTGTTTGCCAATTCCCGGGTGTTGATATTTGATGAGCCCACCAGTGGGATCGATATTAGTACGAAAGTCGATGTTTATAATATCATCAATGAACTGGTACGTTCCGGTGCTGCGGTGATTATGATCTCTTCCGATCTGGACGAATTACGGGGAATGTGCGACCGCATCATGGTTATGTATAATGGGACTATTTGTAAAAGTTTTTCAAAAGAAGAAGCAACAAAAGAAAACATTTTGTATTTTGCCTCCGGCGCCATTAAAGATAATAATAGTCAATGGCATTAATTGTTCAATTGTGGAAAATATTTAATTTGTGATACATTGGCATTGTAAAATTGAATCCGATAGATTGTAACCCGGATGTTCTTTTGCGTTTTTTAATGATTTATCTTCAACGCTATGAATGTTTTGTCCCTAAAAGGCTCTTCTGCTTCACATCTCCATAGACTTTCCAACTTTTGAACTATCTCAATCCCAGCTGAAATGTTAAAGAAATATTTCATTTAGAAGAAGGATATTTTAAAAATATGTAAAATATAATATAAATAATACAAGAACGAACACAAACGAAATTAAAAATAATTTAATTTTGAACTTGTATGATCAAAATAAAACATTTGCCTTCATATTTCAGAGGCTAAAAGGGACAAGAGGTGAGCTGTTAAAACCCAGATTATATTCGATAGTAGACTCATATTCGTTTGTAGAAAATCTTGGGATGATATGGATACGGGTTTAGCAGAGTACCCACTCATCAATACGCAATGTCGATTGGACGTAAGCTATACTGTCAGAGAAATATGTGGATTAATGGGCGTTGGATAGTAACGATTGATGAATCATCCGTAACCAACATTGCGAAAGAAACGGAGGAGAGAATTTGTCTGATTACATACTGGAACTCAATGGAATTACCAAAACATTTCCGGGAGTAAGGGCCCTAAACGATGTGCATTTTCAACTAAAACGCGGCGAGATCCACGCTTTGATGGGGGAAAACGGCGCCGGAAAATCGACTTTCATTAAAATCATCACCGGAGTCCATCCACCGGATCAGGGAGAAATCCTTTTAAATGGAGAAAAGATTGTATTCCGGAGCCCCAATGACGCCAAAGAGCGGGGGATCGCCGCCATCTATCAACATGTTACCTGTTATCCGGACTTGACGGTTACCGAAAACATTTTTATGGGTCATGAAAAAGTGCGAAAAGGCACTCACTGTATCCTGTGGAAACAAATGTATCAGGAAGCAAAAAGGCTATTAACGGAGCTGGGAGTGGCGATCGATCCCAAAACTCAAATGGGTGCGTTGAGCGTGGCGCAACAACAAACGGTGGAGATTGCCAAAGCTTTATCCACTCAGGCTTCGATCATTATCATGGATGAACCGACCTCCGCATTAACCAAGCGTGAAAGTGAAGAATTGTACCGTATTACCAAACAGCTTCGGGATAAGGGAGCTTCGGTGATTTTTATCTCCCACCGCATGGAGGATATGTACCGGCTGGCGGACAGAGTGACGGCATTTAGGGATGGACAGTATATCGGAACTTGGAATGTTAAGGAAATTTCCAACGAAAAATTGATTGTCGCCATGGTGGGCCGGGAAATCACCCAATTGTTTCCTCAGAAGGTAGGGACTATGGGTGCGGAATTGATGCAGGTGAAAAAGCTCGGTAGGACCGGATATTTTAATGACGTCTCTTTTACTCTGCGCCGGGGAGAAATCCTGGGACTGACCGGTTTGGTCGGCGCGGGAAGAAGCGAATTATGCCAGGCCATATTTGGGATCTTTCCTTATGATAAGGGTGAGATTTATCTGGACGGGAAAAAGGTAACGATTAATAATCCGTTAACCGCGATGGATCTTGGTATCGGTTATCTTCCCGAAGACCGGCAAAAGCAAGGCTTGGTATTAAAATGGGGTATCGGCCGGAATATCACATTGCCCGTTTTAAAAAAGCTTTCCCGGATGGGCTGGCTCAATGAGCAGAAAGAAGCAGAGCTGGCGCAAAGTCTGTCGGAGAAGATGGTAGTTAAAGCGAAGAGCATTTTTGATACCGCAGATTCCTTGTCCGGAGGCAACCAACAGAAAGTGTTGATTGCTAAGCTCTTAACGGCGTCTGTTAAAATAATCATACTGGATGAACCCACGAAAGGAATCGATGTGGGAGCCAAAGCGGCCATTTATGAAATCATCATGGATTTAGCCCATCAAGGATATGGGATTATCATGATTTCATCGGAGATGCCGGAGGTTCTCGGTATGAGTGACCGGATTATGGTTATGCGGGAAGGAAGAGTCACGAGGATATTGGATTGCCAGGAAGCTACTCAGGAAATCATTCTTGAAGCCGCGATGGCAACCCAGGCTGATGGTAAAGCCACTCAAGCCGCAGTATAAAAATAAGGAGTGGGGAGTCTATGGAAGAAAAAATTGTGGATAAAACGCTGCTTAGTGTGAAAATCTTTCATTTCAGAGAACTCGGTTTACTGGGATTTATCATTATTCTTGCTCTTTTAGTGCAGATGCGCAATGCTAGTTTTCTGACGCTTGAAAACCTCAATGACTTGATCATCAATACCGCGATTTTAAGCATTCTTGCTGTTGGCATGATGTTAGTCATTGTAACCCGGGGAATTGACCTTTCCATCGGAGCGACCCTGGCCTTATCGGGCATGATCACCGCCATGGCGGTCAGTGCCAACCCTGGTTTATCGCCATTACTACTGATTTTAATTGGCACGCTCATCGGACTGGTTTGCGGAAGTCTTTTGGGTTTTTTGATTTCCAAATGGGATATTCTTCCGATTATCGCCGCTTTGGGTATGATGAACGTCTTCCGGGGACTAACCTTTATCGTGAGTAAAGGGAAGTGGATCAGTGCTTATCAGATGTCCCCCGGATTCAAGGGAATCGCCACCGGTTCAATTCTGGGTATCAATAATTTGGTTTTAATCGCTATTATCATTTATTTTATTTCTTATTACTTTATCAACTATACCCGGACCGGCAGGCAGATATACGCAGTGGGGAGCAATCCTGACTCCGCGAAAATCAGCGGTATCAATACCAAAAAGATTTTATTGCTGGTTTACGCCATTATGGGAGCTCTGGCGGGACTGGCGGGAGTATTGTGGGTCTCCCGGTATGCTTCGGCCCAAAATGATACCGGAATGGGTTATGAAATGAATGTCATTGCCGCCTGTGTTTTGGGAGGGGTAAGCATTGCCGGGGGTTCGGGCAAAGTTTCCGGAATTATTTTGGGTTCATTGCTGTTGGGGATTTTAAACAACGCCTTGCCG
>DNPQ01000372.1 GCA_003501335.1 Bacillota bacterium | reverse complement strand
AATTTTTCCCCCAAAAAGGAAATAGCATGGGCTGCCGGAAACAATTTAAGTCCAGCTTTGAACCGAGTACTAAAAAATTTATCAAATCTGAAATTGATGGCTGGACTCAATTAGAAAACAAAGCGGCAATCAAGGTATTTGCCTTATGGTTTATTGTAAATGCCGTCATTGCTTTTCTTTATTATGCTAAGATTTTAGGCCAGTGGGATATGGTATTGTTATCGCTGTTTTATTTTGTTTGTGATATGATATGTCTCCTGGTATGGTGCCCATTTCAGTATTTTATCATGAAAAATCGCTGTTGCGTAACTTGCCGCATATTTAACTGGGATTCGATCATGGTCTGCACGCCTCTGATTTTTATCCGCGGCTTTTTTTCCTGGAGTTTGGTGGCGGTTGCCTTCTTTTTGTTAATTCGCTGGGAATATTCTTACTGGAAACATCCGTTGCGTTTTTTTGAAGGCAGTAATGAAAATTTGCAATGCAAGCATTGTAAAGAAAAAATTTGTAAAACCAAACGATTGCTGGATCTGCGGAATATGCATTCGCGATCGATATGATTGTTCAGCCATACCCTATTCTTTGATTGTTCTTTTGATGAGAAAGTCATAAAATAGGTTATAATGAAAAGTATATTTCATAAAGAAATTTATTAAGCGCCTACTTTTTTAGGGCTGTAGGTAGACAGATTGATTGAATGTATAGGGGGAAAATTATGAAACCTTTTGTGATTTATGGAATCGCAGCTTCAGTGGCGATGATTGTGGCCTTTGGGTCTTTTATCTGTGGGTTGGCCAGGGTGCAAAGACCTAAGAATAGAATGCTGGCAATCATTCTGATTGTGGTCAGTATTCCGTTTTTTTATGCCGCCCTCAAATTAAGCCAAGAGTCAGACCGGCTGAAGGGTGTAAAGCCGGCGATTCACCAGGATATATCAAAATAGTACATAGGATCAATAAAAAACTTTCCAAGTGACGTCCACTCCAGGCGGGTAATGACCGGAAATTAAAGTAGGAGCAGACTTTTTCCCAAAGCATATATCAATGAAACCTATCTGTCTACAATTCTTCTCCCCGGAGCCGGATATCTTTTCCCTCCGGTGACCGCGTTGGTATCCTTCCGGATCGATTGGACTTGAATTTTTTCGACTTCATAAGCCGTTCCTTCCAATACAACCTTCTGAAAAGGGATTTTCAGGACTTCAGTTTTATCCATGGTTGGGGTCTCCTTGTTTGGATATCATTTTATGCGATTAGGTGATAGATTCATATCAGTTATTATTTTTACTTTGTTAAAATCAATTTTAAGGCTAAAGTGTAGAGATACTTGTAAACCTAAAATCAGACCCTTTGTCCCTTAAAGGGATAACCACCATCCTTCGAATCAGTTTTTTTAAATCCCGCAACGCCCAACTAATACCCTTTAAGGGATAGGGCCGCTCTTAGACCCAATATTATAAGGGCTTATCTATATTTTAACAAAGTAGAATTAGCTATTTTTAGAAATAAAAAATCAAAGAAACAGAATGGAATGAAAAGTCATTGCCAAGGATGTCCTTCAAGAGCATGGAATGACAGGAATGATTCTTCAGGCCATGATAAACTCAGGATAGAAGGGAGGCCGAGAATGTTTTGGAGTGGCTGCAGAAAATGATGGACGCAGTAGGTTATATGGAAGACCATATGGAAGAACCGGTGGAGATGGCCAAAATCGCCCAAACCGCTTGTTCATCCCCTTTTCATTTCCAGCGGATGTTTCATATGCTGACCGGCAGTACGGTGATGGAATACATCCGCAAGCGCAGGCTTACTTTGGCTGCCCAGGAACTGGCGGTCCAAAAGGTAAAGGTTATTGACGTGGCTTTAAAATACGGTTATGAAACACCGGAATCGTTTGCCAAAGCCTTCAAACAGCTGCATGGGATCAGTCCCACCGCAGCCCGTTTGCCGGGTCAAGAACTCAAAGCATTCCCGCGGATCTCGTTTCAAATATCGTTAAAAGGAGATCAAAAGATGGATTACCGGATCGTGGAGAAAGAAACATTTTTTGTAGTGGGAAAGGCTTATGAAGTCAGTACGAAAAACGGCGAAAATTTAAAGAAAATCCCCGGGTTTTGGACGGATTGCAATCAGGATGGCACTTGTGAAAAGCTTGGTAAGGATTTTAAGGCCCGGGAAATATTCGGTATTTGTATGGATATGGAGCAGGAAAAGGAGCGCTTTACGTATATGATTGGAGTGGAAGGGGGAGCGGACTATGAAGGCAAGGAGTACTGTGTAAGACAGATCCCCGCTTTGACATGGGCCGTCTTCACTTCCACCGGTTCTATGCCGGATGCCATTCAAAAAGTGGAGGAACGGATTTTCCAGGAGTGGTTTCCATCCACCGGATACGAACATGCCGACGGGCCTGAACTTGAAGTCTATCCGCCGGGGGATATGAATGCCGAAGATTACCGCTGTGAAGTTTGGATACCGATTCTAAAAAAATAACAATGTTATATCACAATGGTGGTTATTGAGTCTTAATTGCCTCGGCCCTGATGGGCCGAGGTGCATTCAACCCCGGCTTTACCCTCCGTACTGTGAGTTCCCAAATATCATAAAAAGGTTCTTCAACTTGGGCCTGCAGTGTTGGGCTCTCCACAGGTATAGTGCACTTAATATTTCACGTTGAATTCCCTTGATCTTTCTTTCACTTAGCAGAGGTATCCTGATAACGAAGCCCATCGATAACGACGGATAACAATCGATTGTATTGGTCCGGAGCATCTTTGGGTTGTTCGATAGCCAGAAGACCGGACATAAGGATGAATAAATCCTTGAAATTGATATCTTCCCGTACCGCCTTCGCCTGCTGGGCTCGGGTGAGAAGATTGGCGCATGCCGCGTGAAAATCTTCTATAATACCGCAGTTGGCTGTCTGAGTATTAAAGGTACCGCTTTTAAAAGCGTCTTTCAAAGCCCTGTTGGTAAAACCCTCTTCCAAAATACGTGAAAAAAAATCAAAAAAGGCCTTACCGGGATCGGGATGATTCAGCAGTGACTTCGCCTCTGCTGTAAGCCGCTGCTTATAACTGATATTGACTGCCTCAAACAATGCTTCCTTGGTTGGAAAATGGCGATAGATTGTACCGACGCCCACTCCGGCCTGACTGGCGATTTCACTTATGGGAATGGACAGCCCTTTTTCGGCAAAAATCTTATGGGCCGCTTCCAGTATCTGCTCCCTGTTTTGTTTGGCATCCGCCCGCAACGATTTTGAATCATCGCTAAGATTGTCCTCAACCGGCTGCGGGCTCTTGGCCATCGGATTCAAAGACTGCTCTTTCTCGGACATGGAGATAATCCCCTTTCTTTTTTTATTTTACATGAAAAATTGAATATTGACAAACGGAATAATAATTCCGTATAATGTTATTACAAACGGAATTATTATTCCGTTTATTGAAGCAATTTCTTAGTTATAATTTCTGCACATACAAATGTGCACACGATACCACGCCATAGAATAAAGGAGTTTAAAATATAATGGGAAAAAACATCATTTTCGTCTTTTCAGGAACAGGCAACAGCTTATGGGCAGCCAAGAAAATCGCAGAAGAACTGGAAAACTGTGAAATTGTATCCATGGGCTGTCCTAAGAAATATACTCTTACGGATGAATACGATGTCATTGGTTTTGTCTATCCGACTTATTACCGGGGGATACCTGCAAAGGTCGAGGATTTTGTGGCGCGGTTTGATTTTCAAAATAGCCGGAACGCCTACTTTTTTGCCGTCGCTACTTGCGGGAGTGTGAACACCGCCTGTAATGCGACAGCTCAACTACGTAAATTACTGAAGCGAAAAGGGATCACGCTCAACTACGCTGAAAAACTCGCTATGTTCTCAAACTATATCATCATGTATAACATGCGCGATACCGCCCTAGAGGAATCACGGGAATCGGCCTGCAATTTGGAGCCAATCATCGGTAATATTAAAAAAAGGACCTTCGCTTTGACGAAATTGAGAATCAAACCGTTCGAGCAGCTTATATATAAGGGATTTGTTCACTTTGCCCCTCATATGGATAAGCATTACAATGTATCCGATGCGTGTATTCATTGCGGTATCTGTCAAAAAGTCTGCCCGGTAAACAACATTGATTATGGTCAGGACAAAAAGCCATATTTTAAGCATCACTGTGAACAATGTTTAGCCTGTATTCATCATTGCCCGGTGAAAGCCATCAACTACAAGGATAAAACGCAAAACAGGAAGCGCTACACCCATCCTGATATTCCGTGGCAGGAACTGTCAAAGCTGAATAGTTATTAATTCTACCTTTGTATCAATGCCTCTCCGTTCATTTCAATGTGCACCTCGTCAAGTGGGTTAAGATAAAATACGCCTTTGCCTTGATTCCTTTTAGCAGTTCGCTGGTAAGCACCTCAGAAATCGCGCGATAAGTGGACCGTCGGTCCGATTATACTTCATGGGAGGGAAAATTACATGTCCGATTTGCAAAATCCTCAATCACCGGCCAGCCCGTCTTCGTCGGCACGACAAGATTCCATGGGAGCTGCCGAAGTCATTGGACAATTGTTTGAAATATTCCGTACTGGAAATCTGCAGGCTTTGATCGATCTGCTGGCTGAAGATGCAGTGATGGAATTTCCGTTTGCCCCGCCCAGCCGGCCACGGCGGGTCGAGGGAAAAAGCAATATCATTAAGTACAATCAGGCAATTCTGGGTAGCGTCGCATTTACAGGGATGACAGATGTCGAAATCCATCGCATGATCGATCCCGACTGCGTTGTAGTAGAAATGACAGGGCACGGGACCGTACTGGCAACTGGCGCTGCCTATCAAAGGCGCTATATTGATGTATGCTGCACCAAGAACGGACGAATTAAGCTCATCCGGGATTATTGGAACCCTCAAGAGTCCTCTGTCATCCAAGGATAACGGAGTGACCCAAATGGACTAAGGCATATTAAAGAACACACAGTATCTTGAGGTGCTTACCAGTGAGCTGATAAAGAGAATCAAGGCAACAGAAACCCCACAGCAATTTACTTTTAAAGTTAGAATGATGGAGGATATAATCCTTGAAAAAAGTTATTTACTATTTTTCCGGTATCGGCAATAGCATGAAAATATTTAAAAGAGGAGGTTCCCTATGAAAGCAGCAGTTATTTATAAGTTAGGAGATATTCCAAGGTACGAAGATTTTCCTGATCCTGTTTTAAAGGATGGAGAAGTTACAGTTAAGGTAATGGCTGTAATATTGGATTATGCAGTCAAAACGCTTGCAACAGGTTCTCACTTTGCCAGCAAACAAGTCTATCCAAATTTACCGGCTGTTGTCGGTCATACTGGTATAGGTTCTCTAGAAGATGGGACACTGGTGAGTTTTCGAGGTATAAAGCCTCCATATGGTTCTATGGCGGAAAAGGTAGCGGTACCAAAGGCTTACGCCACTCCAATTCCCCAAGAAATAACTATAGAATCCCGTCTGCTGCATTAAGTTCTCTCGGTCCTCTTAGATATATCGCAAAGCTTCAATTGGGTGAAACTGTACTCATTAATGGTGCTACCAGTGTTTCAGGGATGCTTGCCGTACAGATTGCCAAACATCTTGGTGCAGGACGGGTTATTGGAACAGGAAGAAATCCGGAATCAGGAGAAAAACTGAGGGAGTTGGGCGCTGATGCTTTTATTAACCTTAACCAGCCGGATGCGAAAATAGTGGAAACTTTAAAAAAAGAAGCCGGAAAAGGCTACGATGTAATCCTTGATTATCTTTGGGGCCACCCGGCAGAAGTTATCATAAAATCCTTTACTCCAACAGCGATCAGCATACCCAGTAAAAGAACCCGTTTCGTTCTGATCGGAGGATTAGCAGGACGGACCGCACAACTCTCAGGTCAAAGCCTGTTGACTTCAGGCCTTGAGATTTATGGAATGATGGGTGCCCAGACTCCACCGGAGGCTCTTGTTGAGGGTACCAAGCTTATATGGGATATGATAAAACAAGGCAAATTAAGCATGGACATTGTAAAGTATCCGCTTCAAGACATTGAAAAAGTTTGGAACATGGAGGAACATGGAAAAAGGATAGTTATCGTCCCATAAATTGTGTAAAGCTTATTTGGTGTAGAACAAGGCGAAATATTTCGAATGGGGCTGGCAGTCCCCCTTGCGAATTATAGCGGAAGTCCGAAGGGATCCGATAAAATGTCACATACTTTGCTGCACTAAACCTTAAACTATTGCTCGATATTCTGAATTAGCCAGAAAACATTCAGGTTAAATCAATTAATGCGTCAGGAGTCGGTACAAAGCGAGATTTGAAATAAATAATTCAGGAGAAAACACGAGATTATCGAAGAAAATCGCTAGTTTATATGAGAAGGGAGTATGCAAAATGTCAAAGAATATCATATTCTATTTTTCCGGTACAGGTAACAGTCTAAAAGTGGCGAAAGATATCGCCACCGCTATTGAAGACTGTGAGCTAATATCAATGGGGAAATTGCACAATTTAAGCAGTACATACGAACGAATCGGCATTGTGTATCCTAATTATGCCGGTGGTATGCCCGCCGTGGTTGAAAGGTTTGTAAAAGTACTTGACCTGTCAGTAAATAAAAGCAGCTATGTTTTTGCTGTTTGCACCAGTGGATCCGGTACAGGTGGTGGTATAACAAAAATCCGCAAAATCATTGGCGATAAGGGTGGCAAACTGAGTTACTATGAAAGCATTAGGTGCTTTTCTAATTATGTTGGTTTATACGCCATGGGAAATGATGCCGATAACAAAGCAAAAGCACAAAGCCAGGCCACCAAGCAGATCATTAAGGACATTCAAAGTTTCGCTGTAAAGCCACCTGCTAAAAGCAATCCAATGGAACTAATGCATGGGCCTTTTATGAAGTTGCTGGCAAACAGGGACAAAGGGTTCAATGTTAACGAAGCATGTAACGGTTGTACAACCTGCAGCAAGGTTTGTCCTGTGGGAAATATAAAAATGTTAGATGGCAAGCCAATGTTTTTGCATCACTGCGAGCAGTGTATGGCATGTATCCAATGGTGTCCTAAACAAGCCATCAACTACAAGGATAAAACGCAAAAACGTGGCCGTTATCATCATCCAGACATAACACTTGCAGAGATGATTAACAAAAACTAAAAATGCGGGTCTATCCATCATTTTGGGTAGTGTACGGTAACATCCACTTTATTATCTCTGAAAAAGTTTGGGACATATGCTGATTTACTTAAATTTTACAGGAAAAATGGGTAACTTATCGCCTTCTCAACATCGACATCTCGGCTGAAAAGAAGCACATTGAGTAGCCTAATCCCAATTATATTTACATTTAAATTATTGAGGAGGAATTAATGATGCGTATTTTTGTTACCGGTGCAACCGGAGGCATAGGATCGGCAGTTGTCCGCGAACTTATTGAAGCTGGGCATCAAGTGGTGGGCCTTGCCCGCTCCGACAAGTCCGCCGTAGCGTTGACTGCTGCCGGGGCTGAGGCGCATCGCGGCTCGCTCGAAGATCTTGACAGCCTGCGCAGTGGAGCGGCTACTGCGGACGGCGTCATTCACCTAGCCTTCATCCACGATTTCAGTCAATACGATGGCGCAGTCACAACCGATCTGCATGCCGTCGAAGCAATGGGAGATGCTCTCGTCGGCTCCGGAAAACCCTTCGTGATCACCTCCGGAACCTTAATGGCTAGGCCAGGGCGCTTGGCAACGGAAGAGGACCAGGGGTCGGCCGGATTGCCAAGGGTTGAGGCGGAGAACGCGGTCCTCGCACTGGCTGAACGCGGAGTACGCTCAGCGGTAGTGCGGCTGGCCCCGTGCGTGCACGACGCTGATCGGCAGGGCTTTGCCTCGCTTCTGATCGACCTTGCCCGTGACAAAGGCGTCTCGGCCTACATCGGTGACGGGTCTAACCGCTGGCCAGCCGTACACCGGCTCGATGCGGCGCATCTGTTCCGGCTAGCCGTGGAAGCTGCCCCGACCGGTTCGCGGCTGCATGGAGTCGGCGAAGAAGGCATACGATTCCGGGACATTGCCGAGGCTATCGGTAGCCGCCTAAACCTGCCGGTCGTCAGTATTTTCCATGAAGAGGCCGATGCCCACTTCGGCTGGCTTTCCGCCATGGTGACGATCGACAATCCGACATCGAGCGCGCTGACCCGGGAACGGCTTGGATGGAGACCGGAGGGGCCTTCATTGACTGCGGACATCAAGAGGGCGCAGTAATTATATACAAGAGGAGGGTTTTTTCGGAATGAAAATCATTAATGTAATCGGCAGTCCACGATCTAGCGGAAACAGCGCCACCGTAGCCCAGATGTTACTGGAGAAATTACCGGTAGAGAAAGCCCAGGTAAGGACGTTTCAACTTAACAGGTTAAACTATCGGGGTTGCCAGGGCTGTATGGCCTGCAAGACAAAATTCGATCATTGCGTGGCCAAGGATGACCTCACCGAGGTGCTGGAAGAGATCCGGATAGCTGATGTAGTGGTCATCGGTACGTCAGTCTATATCGGAGAGATCAATGCCCAAACCAAAGGATTGTGCGACCGGTTTTATTCGTATTACCTCCCGGATTACCTAACCAATCCCCGACCCGGCCGGCTGGCACCTGGGAAAAAGCTGGTGTTTATCCTGTCGCAAGGCAATCCGGATCCGAATGCCTATAAAGACCTCGTCGCCAAATATACCGGGTTCTTCGACCGACTCGGTTTTACCAACGTTTATACTATCCGTGTATTGGGAGCGATGCCGTTTAGCGACGTCCGGATTGCAGAGAGTGTGTTGCAATCGATAAATGATACGGCGCATCAAATTTTCGTGGGCGTATGAACTATATTTAAGGAGGACAATATGTCATATTTAGGTGAAAATATACCAAAACTTGGATTTGGGTTTATGCGGCTGCCGATGGCGCGCGAGCGCGTCGGAGAAATTGATATCGAACAGACCAAA
>DNPQ01000295.1:5705-7076 GCA_003501335.1 Bacillota bacterium | reverse complement strand
CATGATATCAATAATTTTTGCGGCAGTGGTTATCTTTTGGGCATTAAATTTATTAAATGGACCATTGGTTAAATAGTCATGAAAATGATTTTTTATTAGGCTGGAATATACAACGTTTAATGAGTCATTATCCATCTTTTGAATCTCTAAATCAAGTTTTTTCGATAACGATGAGCAAAGATCCTCAACGGCTGCAAAATTGTTCTTTCTTAATAGATCTGCCGTGTAGAAATAAAAAAAAGTAACGAAAATGGCGGTAACCACGATAATGATAAGTGAATAGGTAAAAAAAAGGCTCCACTGGATGGTAGTCGGTTTGGTTTTCATTTTTACCCCAAGAATTCATCTGAGTTTTAACTGGTTCTAGGAAAAAAAAGATAAATAAGAATTCTTTCTTTGTGCATGGTTAATTGAATTGACTTAACGTATTATGAAAATGTGATTACCAGATGGTTACATTGTAATATAAATTTAAGGGAGGTGTCAAATCCAGGGAATAAGAAAAGTAATTGTTTTCATCTGAAAAATATGAGGAGGGAATCTAATGAAGAAATTGGTTGTCATAAGTTTTGCAGCGTTACTACTGTTTACCTTATTTGTAGTATCCGGATCTGCTGCCGGTAAAAATGTAACTCTTACAGTCCTTGCAGCTCAGGATCAGCTCCGTGATGCCGAGGCAAAATTGGCGGAGAAATTTACTCAAAAAACCGGTATCAAGATTGATTTTCAGATTATTCCTTCAGATCAATTTGATAACTTATTAGCAACTCGCTTAAACACCGGGGAGTGTTCCGACCTTTTTATGGGTCAATCAGGCGCTTTAATCATTGGGCCCAAATATAATGTAACTAAAAACTGTGCTGATTTAACCGGTGAACCGTGGGTCAAAAAGTTTGATCCGACTGTCCTGAGTGCGGTAACTTATAATAAGAAAGTTTACGGGTGTATATTATGGGATGTAAGTAATCCTTGGTGTTTTGTATATAATAAACAGATTTTTAATAAATTAGGGATAACTGCTCCCAAGACCTACGCTGACTTTAAAGCGGCTTGTGAAAAAATAAAAGCGGCCGGAATTATACCGATCTTTGAGCCGATCTCCGATGGTTGGCATCATGTGCTGATGTTTCCGGAGATGGGAGCTAGACTCAATGAATTGCATCCCAGGCTTTATGATCAATTGAATCAAAACAAAATTAAACTGGCGGATGTCCCCGAAGCGCAAAAATTATTGGAACAGGTTTTAGAAACCTATAAATATTTTGGGAAGAACTCTTTTGCTGATACTTATGCCGATACTTCCAGAGCTATGGCTACAGGTCAATTTGCCATGACTGTAAGGCAACCAACCTATCCGGTAGAATTAGTTAA
>DNPQ01000295.1:3174-5372 GCA_003501335.1 Bacillota bacterium | reverse complement strand
CAAATTAAAAATATGAACCCTGCAGGTCCCACTCATTTCATCTATAGTGGAAGTAAACATATCAAAGAAGCAAAAGAATATCTCCGGTTCCTGACCACTCAGGAAAATGCCCAATTTTATCTTGATAATAACCCCCTTTTCACTTGGCTCCCTGTTAGTGGAGTTAAACCCAAGGAATCCGTACAAATGAAGGAATTAAATGCTTCCATCAAAAAATCGGGAGTTGTAATGCAAGCTGCTGTGAGCTATATGGATCCACAATGGATGCAAATCGGCAAAGATATGCAAGATATGTTTCTCGGTCAACTCACCCCGAAACAGGTCCTGCAAAATGTCGATAAGAGAAGATCTGAGCAAGCTATAGCCCAAAAAGATCCCGCTTGGGCAAAATAAAATGTTATGAAAATTTACGGGCAGCCTAAAGGCTGCCCGTAATACAAATACGAATACCAACAAAGAACACTTGTTTTTAGAGTTTGGGGGGAAAATCATGAACCAAAAGAACTTAAAAAGCAAAATCTATCCGACCTATTTTGCCTTCGGGGCATTAGCGCTTTATCTCCTCTTATATGTAATTCCAAGTCTGGCCGGGGTGGTTCTTTCATTTACCGATTGGAACCAATATCGGGATATCTCGACTTTGACTTTTGTCGGTCTTAAGAATTACCGGACTATATTTTCGCCAACTGAAAATTATCTAAAATTTATTAGTAATACTTTTATGTTCACGATTATGACCACAATTTTTAAAACCATATTTGGTTTAGGTTTGGCGTTATTACTGGATAGTCAGATTAAAAAACGTAATTGGCACCGGGCACTGGCTTTTTTCCCATCGATAATTTCGATGATAGTGATTGGACTCACCTTTCGCTCAATATTAAACCCGCAATACGGAATCTTAAACAATTTTTTGCGGGGGATTGGATTGGGAGCTCTGTCCCAGGCTTGGCTGGGAGATTTGAAATGGGTATTTCCTTCGGTTATGGCTGTAGATGTATGGAAGGGTATGGGATATATCATGACTATCTTGTTAGCCGGTTTGCAACTCATACCGAAAGAATATTACGAGTCATCGGCAATTGATGGAGCTACTTCTTGGAGAAAATTTCAACAGATTACTTTCCCTTTATTATTGCCAACCATTATGGTGACTACCGTCTTAAATGTATTATACGGATTGCGAGTATTTGACATTATTTATGTACTAACCAAAGGCGGGCCGGGTAATGCGACTGCCGTTGTTTTTACTGAGGTTTTCGACAGATTCGGTTGGGGGGATTATGCGGTTGGCACGACCTTATCAACGGTTATGTTAATTTTCACCGCCACAGTTGGCTTCTTTATGGTGAAAATTCTTAACCCCAAGGAGGTTGAGCTCTAATGCAGATCAGAAAACGATTCAAAAATATACTAAGTAATCTAACAGCTTGCATAATTAGTGTAACCATGATCATCCCAATGCTGTTTATTTTGATTAACTCGTTAAAAACTCAAGCAGAGGCCAATGCATTAACGATGGCACTTCCGAAATCGTGGCAATTTACTAATTACCTTGAAGTCATTAACAAAAACGAATGGTTGCTGCAGTTTGGCAACAGCCTGTTTTATGCTACAGTCACGGTCACATTAGGGATATTATTATCATCAATGGCTGCTTATGTTCTGGCCCGGAACCGTACCCGCTGGAATCGGTTCTTATACTTTTTAATTATTTTGGGACTTACCTTGAATCTAAATCATATTGCCTTGATGAAAATCATGCAGATAACCCATCTATTGAATACCCGGATTGGGATGAGCTTGATTTTTACCGCTCAGCAAATACCGTTTAGTGTATTCTTAGTTTATGGTTTTATTGCAACAGTACCCCGAGAACTTGATGAGGCCGGAATTATTGACGGATGTAATACGACCCGATTATTTTTTAAGATCATATTTCCATTGTTGAAACCAGTCACGATTACATTGATGATTTTAAACTTCCTAAATTCTTGGAATGAATTTGTATTACCGTTATATTATTTGAATTCCACTTCAAAATGGCCAATCACCATCGCAGTCTATACATTTTTTGGGCGTTATGAACAGAGCTGGAATTTGGTTTGCGCAGATATCATACTAACTTGTGTACCCGTTTGTATCATCTATTTAATTGGTCAAAAATATATTGTATCCGGTATGACTGCCGGCTCCGT
>DNPQ01000295.1:2516-2867 GCA_003501335.1 Bacillota bacterium | reverse complement strand
TGAGTTCGAATAATTGGAGGCATTACGGATGGGTCCGAACAATAATTTTAACGATAGCCCCTGGGTCGTAACGTTTTCTCCGGAAGATACCTTGGAAGATAGGCTTCGGAAGGCGGCCCATGTAAAACCGAGCGAGGCGCAGCTTGATTGGATGGAAAAAGAATATATCGCGTTTATACATTACAGTCCCAATACTTTCAGCGGAAGACAGTGGGGCACCGGGCATGAGGACCCTTCAAATTATGCGCCGGTAGCCCTGGACCCATTACAATGGGTAAAGGTATGTGCGGATGCGGGTATGAAAATGGCAATATTGACAATGAAGCATCATGATGGATTTTGCCAGTGGTT
>DNPQ01000295.1:0-2270 GCA_003501335.1 Bacillota bacterium | reverse complement strand
ATCATGATGGATTTTGCCAGTGGTTTACCGATACCACCGACTTTTCAATCGTAAATTCATCTGTAAAAAAAGATATTGTTGATTTCCTGCAAAAAGGCTGTGATAACAATAAAATTGGGCTTGGTGTTTATCTGTCGCCCTGGGATATGAATCAGCGGGATAGAGGGTTATGGAATACCGCAGAATACAACCGATATTTTTTAGCCCAACTGAATGAATTGTTGACCCGTTATGGCCGGGTTGATGAAGTTTGGTTTGACGGCGCTTGCGGGGATTATGAAATATGGAAGGCAGTACCTTCTTACCGACCCGATACTTGGTATGACTTTATCGAGTCGGCTCAGCCCCATGCCGTATTCAGAATGTATGACCCGTATTTTTTTGCAACCGAGGAGAAATGGGAAGAAATCAAGGCCGGTAAGGCCAAACTGGAATGGCGCGGCAAGGCTGTGCGCTGGGTCGGGAATGAAGAGGGAAAGAGCCGGACGGATGAATGGAGTGTTCAGCCTGTTTTTGATAGGGCGATAGCTGAAAATGCCACTTTTCCCGATCTAGGCCAGGAAAAATATTATCAAAATGCAGTAGGAGCTGTATGGTATCCTTTGGAAGTCAATACCACGATACTGAACCAATGGTTCTGGAATGCCGGGACATCGTCTACCAAAAGGTTATCCGAATTAGTGGAGATATTTTACAATTCCATCGGCAATAACGGAGTTTTGCTTCTTAATGTCAGTCCTGACAGTAATGGGTTGATCCCGGAGGATCAGCTACAACGTTTGATGGAATTCAAGGCGTTTATGGAGCGTACTTTCAACACCAACCTGGCGATTAGGGCAACAATTCATGCAACTTCGGAAACACTCAATCACAAAGCAGACTCTATCCTGGACAATAACAAAATGACCTACTGGACTACGGACGGAGGGTGGAGTATCAACAATAGCAATGCTTCCATCATATTTGATCTGGGACAGGCAAGGACATTTAATAATGTATTGGTGCAGGAATATATAAGAGAAGGGCAAAGAGTGGCCGAATGGAGCTTTGATGCCTGGATCGGGGATTCGTGGCAGGAATTGGTTCATCATAAAACCATCGGCTATAAGAATATAAAGCGTTTTCAAATCTGCACAACCGACAGGGTCCGGCTGAATATCCTTAGAAGCTGGGACAATCCGATGATATGCAACTTTGGGTTATACCTTTCAAATATTTCTGAAGAAGTTGCTGAAGTGAATGATATAGTGCAAAAAGGACCCGAACCCGATGATGTAGACCCCGGGGAATTGTTGTCTGGATTGTTTTATACCTATTATTCAGGAGGGATTCAATCGGCAGCCTTAATTGAATCCATAGTTTCTGTTAAACCCGTAAAGGCAGGTATAATCGAGGCATTCGACGTTCAACCAACTCAAGAATCTATTGGATATTCAATTTCTTATAAAGGGTATATTCGAGTTTCATCTGACGGTATTTACACATTCAGGCTTGAGAGTGCCAACGGTAGTGTATTGTATTTGGGAGAAAAATTATGTGTTGATAATGACGAACCCCATGAAATAAAAGCCATTGAGAGAAAAATCGAATTGAAATCGGGTTATTATCCAATTAAGGTATTGTATACAAGCTTCAGACATAAAGGAATGTTAAAAGTAAGCTGGAGTTGTCCGGGGTTTGTAATGAAAGAAATTGAGGCTTACAACCTCTGGCATAAAGGGTAAAGCTTTTTGAAATGGAGAATGCAACCATGAATACTTATGATATTACATTTATAGGACATATGTGCTTTGATGAAATAACCCCCTTATCAAGGGGCTGCCCCAAAAGGAAATTTAACGATAAAAAAATACAATATATTGAAATCAACCCTTTTGATAAAGCTATATATTCTATATATTATTGTATTTCTTATTGATTTTAAATTGCTTTTTAGACAGCCTCCGGCAGTGCGGTTTTATGTGGGGTGATGGTAGCGGCCCGGGTAGGGAAAAAAGTAGCAGTCGTTACCAAGATGGCTCAGAAAGATAATGAAATACTCAATTAAGGGTATGCCAGTTATGTGCAATACCGACTTAAATCATAATTGACTGGGGAGTAATTTATGAACTTCAAATTTCAAAATCTTCCATACGGCTCAACTTCTTTACAGGAAGGTTTATTTAAAAAGAGATCAGAAATTAACCGCCAATACATGCTCAGCCTTTCCAGTAAAAATCTGCTGCAAAACCATTACCTCACCGCAGGGCTTTGGGGGCCGGATCATCATC
>DNPQ01000506.1:1933-3270 GCA_003501335.1 Bacillota bacterium | reverse complement strand
CGGTCACTAATTTTGTTCCGGAGAACATTTCTCTCATTTCTGCGTTCGCTGATTTTCTTCCGGAAATCATTTCTGTAATTTCGAGGTTCATTGATTTCGATCCGGAAAACATTTTTCTCGTTTCAGAGTTTGCTGATTTCAATCCAGAGTATATCTCCGCCGTTTCAAAGTTCGCTTATTTTTTTCTGAAATCCATTTCCGTCATTTTGGTGTTCCCCGATCTTATTTTTGAAAACATTTTTTCTATTTCAAAGTTTGCCGATTTCGATCCGAACAACAATTTTCCCATTTCACCGTTGGCTGATTTTATTCTGGAGAACATTTCTGTCATTTCTCCGTTCGCTGATTTTCTTCCAGAAATCATTCGAAAAGTTCTTATTCAGTCGTGAAATGACCATAAATCCCGTCAAACCTGTTACCTAGTCTTCAATCCTGTCAATCCGTTTAATCCTGTTTAATCTTGGTTGTCGTTTAAAAAATGAGCAGCGCTCAAAGCCGCTACCTGTCCCTGACCGACAGCACGACTGATTTGCCAAGGTTTACCAGTACAATCACCGGCCGCAAATACTCCCGGTAAATTGGTGGCTTGGGCAAAATCGACTCGAATAAAACCATTTTCAATCTGTAAGCCATCCAAAAGTTCATTAGCCGGTCTTCCGGCTCTTTCGATAAAAATACCGCTAACCTCAAATTCTCCAGCCGAGGTTATTAATCGCTCCACCTTGTCCCTTCCCAGAATCTTCTGAGGTTTGCCATGAACTACATTGACTTTTGGACCCAATTCGGTAGCTAAATTATATTGGGGAAAGTAGTGAACCTGGGCGCAAATCTCAGATAGAAACGCTGCTTCGGATTCTGCTTCCGGAATATAACCAATCATCGCTACCGCTTTTCCTTTAAAAAACATACCGTCGCAAGTGGCGCAATAACTGACTCCACGTCCCACAAAATCAGCTTCACCTACAATCTCTGCAGTTGTTGAAATTCCCGGAGCCAAAACCACCGTTTTCGCTTGAAATGCATTTTCACGGCCAATTAAAGAAAAAAGTCGATCTTCCTGATAAATATTTTGTACCTCGTCTTTCAAATTGATTACACCTTCAGCCTCGGCGTGATTTCTCATCCGGCCAATCAGTTCCGATCCTGATATTTGTGGAATTCCCAGATAATTTTCAATTTGTTCGGCCTGAACTAGCTTGGAACTCATCGTCTCTTTAGAAACCAAAAGAGTTTCCTTATTCCTCCGTCTGGCATTGACGGCTGCCGCAAGACCGGCCGGCCCTCCTCCGACGATGGCAATATCATAAACCATAATAGCGCTCATTCCTTTCTCTCGG
>DNPQ01000506.1:0-1646 GCA_003501335.1 Bacillota bacterium | reverse complement strand
AGTTATAATTTAAATCATTACCAACAGGTAACTTCCCAAAAATGAAGAATAATATTTAGGCCTAAAAAATAGCAAAGGAGCATCCCTGTGTTATATAGTATATTTAAAATTCTATTTCGCGGTCTTTTAAAACTTTTTAGCGGTCTTACAGTCACCGGCAAAGAAAATATTCCCGAAAATGGTCCCGCCTTAATCGTAGCAAACCATATCAGCAATTGGGATCCCATGGTGCTAGGTTCTGACCTCAAGCGGCAGGTGAAGTTTATTGCCAAAGAGGAACTTATAAAAATCCCTCTGATCGGCCTTTTAATTAAAGCCTGGGGGGTTGTCCCCATTAAACGGGGCCGTGGCGATCGGGAGGCCATTAGCAAATCTTTGGAAATTTTAAAAAATCAACATCTGATGGGTATTTTTATTGAAGGAAGAAGAAATACCGTCCATCCCGAACAAATGTTGAAACCGCAGCACGGAGCTGCTATGTTGGCCTTAAAAACCGGTGTTCCCGTCATTCCGGCCGCCATTATCAATAGCAATAAAATTTTTCGCAGTTTCAAAAGGGTCAGGGTCATCATCGGAGCTCCGATAAAATTTACGGAAGAAGCCGGCGTTGATAAAAAGGAACTCTACGAACAAATAAGCAATCAGCTTGTCCAGGAAATTATGAAATTAAAAAGGGCTTGAAACATTTCAGGCCCTTTTTTATCCCTCAATACTCCGGTTCAATCAACCCGTAATGGCCATCTTTCCGTTTATAAACTACATTAACTTGGTCGGTCTCACCATTAGTAAAAACATAAAAATCATGGTCCAAAAGATCCATTTGCATTACAGCCTCTTCAGCCGACATTGGTTTCATTGCAAAACGCTTGGTCCGCTTAATTTGAGGTTCGCTGTCTTCTTCTTGGGGTGAAGGTGATAAAGTAGCAACCACTTTATTCTCTTCGCGAAATTTACGGTTAATCTTGGTTTTATATTTTCTGACTTGGCGCTCAATATTTTCCATGGCCCCATCAATCGAAGCGTACATATCGTTGGTTTTTTCTTCTCCCCGCAACAACAGTCCGTCAACTTGGATGGTAATCTCAACAATATGTTTACTTCGCTCGGTACTTAATGTAACTTGGGCTCCCCGGGGACTTTTTTCAAAAAATTTAGCGATTTTGGAGACTTTTTTTTCGGCATATTCTCTTAAAGCATCAGTCACTTCTATGTTTTTGCCATTTACAGTTACTACCATAAAACCATCTCCTTTTTAATTCAGTTGTTAAAAGTCCATAGTAAATATATTATCGATAAGAATCCGAATATCCTCCCAAAAAAATTAAAATTAGCAATACTTTTCGGATTATAAAAAGAGCTTGTGCCAAATACCGCATTCCGTCATTTTAGCACAAGCTCTTTTCCATCGCATATTTCTACCGAATTGTTGCAAAAAGCTCCAGGTTACAGGTTATTTGGCACTACTTTTTTTGGGAGCAAAAGTTTCACAGCATGTTTCCATCGATGTCCGGGCACCCGTATCACCTTCCAGTGAACCGATCTCCATATTGTCAGTTGCCCCAAAATTATTTTTTACCTTAATCTCATCTGCCTGACATATGTTTGCATCGTCATTATACTTACAAGAAGCAACGCTGCATTTTATA
>DNPQ01000158.1 GCA_003501335.1 Bacillota bacterium | reverse complement strand
CTTTTGACCCCGTTTTTTTTGCTTTCAACATTTCTTTCCATGACCCGGGCGATGGAAATATCGGAAAAGAAGAAGTTGGCCGTTAAAGTAACTGTCTCGGTGATTGTGATTTGTATTATTTTGTTTTTAACTGGCGATGTAATTTTTTCTTTGTTTGGGATTACTTTAAATTCGTTTCGGATCGGCACTGGGATTTTGTTGATGTTGTCAGCCATTGCTCTTGTACAGGGAACGGATAAAATTCCCACCAAGGATTCGAATGAAGACATTTCTGTGGTTCCGCTGGCAATCCCGGTCACAGTCGGCCCGGGCACTACCGGAGCTTTATTGGTCATGGGCGGTGAGTTGCGTCCAATGTGGGAACGAGTCATCGGGATCAGCGCTCTTTGTCTGGCTATTATTGCTGTTGGGGCCTTAATTTATCTCAGTGGTGAAATTGAAAAATTGATTAAAAAACAAGGGCTTACCATTATGTGTAAGATTACTGGATTAGTACTGGCAGCCCTGTCGGCCCAAATGATAATGACCGGAGTATTGGGGTTTTTGAATAAAACCTGAAATGATTGATGATTACTTTTTTAAAAAGAGTCAGACCTTAAATCCAGGCAAGAGTTCTGCACAATTGATTCCCAGTATTCGCTCTTTATCGGCGCTTGAGAGCCATGAAATCCGATCCAGGGTTTCAAACTCCTGCTTGGGGGATTTTAAAGGGAAGTCGCTGCCGAAAAGAATTTTTTCGGTGCCGTGTTTGGCAAAGATTTTATGGGCTAAATCCAAATCCATATAAGAGAGGGAGCTGGAAGTGTCAAAGTAAACGTCGCGGCCGGCCAGGACCTCATAGGCTTCATCCCAAAAGCAATAACCGCCCAGGTGTGCGGCAATGATTTTGATTCCCGGAAAATCATCCAGGATAGCGGCGATTTTTTTGGGGGTACTCATATTATTCGGGCTGATGATCGGGTCCCCGACATGGATCATCAGTACGAAATCGTTTTTTACCTCTTCAAAAAAGGGCCATAATTTGGGGTTAGCCAGGTCGATACTTTGAAATTCGGGATGAAGTTTGATTCCTTTGATACCCGCTGACCGTAACCGCTTGATTTCAGAAAGCCAATCGGGGTCATCTACGTGATAGGTTCCAAAATGGGCAATTTTAGGCTTGGGGGAAGATTTTTGAGACTGTTTTTGATATTGATTCAGCATCGATAAAACCCAGTCATTAGCCGGCTTTACCTGCTCCGGTTTGGTAGCGGCTACCAGTAAGATCAATCCATCCAATCCGGCCTCATTGGCGGTAGCCAAGACATCATTTAAACGGCCGCCGAATGAAGTCGGCATTTTATAATAATGAATCAATTGGCTGACGGCCTTATCGGCGATTTTATCAGCGAAAGCATGCATATGGCAATCAATGAACATAAAAAGCACCTCGATTTAGGTTTGACTTCGACAATTTGGAAACAAACCCTGTCATTGGTTATTTAATAATAAGTAAAAATTACGGATTTTACTATAAAAGGACGAAGCAGACAGATACCTGTATGAATACATTTTTTCGGCTATGGGCTGCGCACTTCCAGGTTGAAGTTAAATTACGGAAGGAATTTCGGGAGCAACGGTAAATAATAACACCATGAAAATATTGCTAACAACTCTCAATGCTAAATTTGTCCATACGGCACTGGCCCTTTGGTACTTATACCAATTCTGCCGTCAGGATCATCCGGGGCTTTATTTTAAGGAATTTAACATTAATCAGGAGCTGTCATGGATTCATGGCGAGATTGATGGTGAGCATGCCGAGGTGGTTGCCTTTTCCTGTAATATTTGGAATATTGGACAAACCCTTATCCTTTGCCAAAGAATTAAATCCATAACCCCTGAAACAATTATCGTTTTGGGAGGCAGCGAGGTTTCGGCGAACCCCCGGGAGATTATGGAAAAGAATCCAGCTGTTGATTTTATTATAGTTGGCGAAGGTGAACTTACTTTTAAAGAATGGCTGTATGGATTGGAACGGCAAACTAATGACTGGGTTTCCATTGGTGGTCTGGTATTCCGGCAGGGTTCGCAGATTATTCAAAATGATTTGCGGGAAGATATCCCTGATTTGAGCGTGATACCGTTTCCTTATCCGGAGGATTTAACCCCTTTCCGTAAAAAGCTGGTCTATTATGAAACCACCCGTGGTTGCCCATATGCCTGTCAATATTGTCTTTCGGCCAATGAACACGGGGTCCGGTATTTCCCCCTGGAAAGGGTCAAGAAGGAATTATTACGGTTTATCGAGGCGGACATCGCCCAAATTAAATTTGTCGATCGTTCATTTAATTGCAACCCCGCTTGGGCTAAGGAAATTTGGCGGTTCTTATTGGCCGCGCGCGAGCAACATTCCTGCCAGACCAATTTTCATTTTGAAATCGTCGGCGATTTGTTGGATGATGAATCCTTGGGAATATTGGCTCAGGCGCCGGCTGGCTTTTTTCAGTTTGAGATCGGTGTGCAAAGCACCAATCCGGATACATTAGCTCTTATTGAGCGGCGGATGAATTTTGACCGTTTGGGAGAAAATGTACTGAAACTTCGAAAATCGACTCAAGTTTTTGTTCATCTTGATTTGATTGCCGGACTGCCGGGGGAGGATTACCAGAGTTTTGCCAAGACGTTTAATGATAATTTATTATTAAAACCAAACCGGTTGCAATTGGGATTTTTAAAACTTTTGCACGGTTCGGGTCTCCGGAATAAAGCCAGCGATTATGGGTTTATTTTTACCCAGGAAACCCCATATGAAGTCATGGCAAGCCACTGGATATCCTACGAGGAACTTCTCAAGCTGAAAACGATTGAGGATATGCTGGAACGGTATTATAATTCCGGACGTTTTAAGCTAAGCTTTGATTATTTAATTCCGCAATTTGACAACCCTTTTCAGTTGTTCGAAAAATTTGCGGTTTGGTGGAAAAAACGTGGCTTTGATGCGATTTCTCATAAGACCAAAGATTTGTATGACTATTTATTGCAGTTTTATACATCATTGGGATTTGAAAACCAGAAATTACAAAACCTATTGAAATACGATTTACTCAGTTCCGAGAGGATGGTCGAGTTGCCATCGTGGGCAGGAAAGTCCAATCCGGATTTGCATCCCAAAGGTTATCGTTTTTGGCAAAATGAGCAACACCGTCAGAAATATATCCCCGGGTTGCAGGATTTAGCGGTCCGTGATATTCAACGGAGGATTATCTTTGAGAAGTTTGACTGCAACCCGCTGCTGCTGGCGGCAGCCCCCTTGGATGAGCCTCAATGGGGACCCCATATTTTCTTATTTATATATGAGAGCTCAAAAGTTATTGTTTATCCCATTTCTAAGGAGGAATTTGATTCATGAATAAAATTGCCGTCGCTTTGTTTTGTATATTATTGGGTGTATTGTTACTACTTAAAAATAGCAACCTATTACCCGATAATTTCGGCACGTTTTATTTGGAACTAGCCCGGCAATACTGGCCTACTTTGATTGTTTTGCTGGGACTCGAGTTGCTGTTGAAAGAAAAAAGCCCCTATTTAGGCCGGATCATTTTTTGGATCATTCTCCTGCTACTGGGATTATGGCTATTTTGCCGGATGACGGTAGCCAATAGTTGGGTTATCTAAAAAAGGTTTATCAGATGATCACATACCTTGTCTTGACATTTAGCTTTCTTTCCCGTAAGATTATTATTGTTTATATTCATCAAGGAGGAACAGCCATGCCGACGTATGAATACCAATGCCCTAAGTGCGGGACATTTGAGCAATTTCATAGCATCAACACCGTGCTGACTCAGTGTCCGCAATGCGGCTCAGCGGTCCGGCGGTTGATCAGCCTAAATAATAATGTGATTTTTAAGGGTTCCGGTTTCTACACTACGGATTATCGGTCGAATGACCATAAAGGGAAAGTCGCTAAGGAAAAAACCTCTAGCTCTACTTCAACGTCCCCGGTCGGGTCCGATTCTAAAAAAGCCGATGCTTCGAAATCAGCAAATACGGCATCATCATCAACAAAAAGCGAAAGCAAAGCATCATAACGAAAGGTCACCACGGTGGCCTTTCTTCATGAGTGGGTGATGATAGGCGGCTTTAATGAACATGAAGGAGTTTTGAATGGAAAAGATTATCACACGAAAAGTCAAGGAAAGTTTAAGAAATACCTTGGAACAGGCAGCCTTTCGAGCCCGTGACTGTGGGAAATTTACATTTGATGAACTTCCCCCATTGAATCTGGAGGTTCCTAAGGATAAAAGCCATGGTAATTTCGCCTCCAATATGGCGTTGACCTTGGCCAAGACTGTAAAAATGTCGCCCCGGGATGCGGCGCAAATCATTATTAGCCAGGCGCAACCCAATCCTTATATTGCCAAATTGGAAGTAGCGGGTCCCGGGTTCATCAATTTTTATTTGAATGATCTTTGGTTGACTGAGGTATTGGACACGATTATCGCGGAAAAAGATCATTACGGCAATAACTCCGATTTAACCGGGGTTAATGTTCAGCTGGAATTTGTAAGCGCCAATCCGGTGGGTCCCATGAATGTGGTTAATGCCAGGGCGGCTGCTTTAGGCGATACTTTGGGCAATCTGATGTCCGCCTGCGGCGCTAAGGTATGGCGGGAATACTATGTAAATGATTACGGCGTTCAAGTCGAGACTTTGGGCCGTTCCATTGATGCCCGTTACCGTGAATTGCTGGGTCAGGAAGTTACGTTTCCCGAAGAAGGGTACCGGGGTGAATACATTTATGATATTGCCCGGGAGTTTATTGCGGAAAAAGGGGATTCTTATTTGCAATTGTCCGAACCGGAACGGGTTAAAACTTTTAAGGACCTGGGTTATACCCGGATTTTGGCTACTCAAAAAGAAGATCTTGCAAGTTACGGAGTCCATTACGATTGTTGGTTTAGTGAACGCAGTCTTCATGAACAAGGCGCCGTATCGAAGATTATGAAGGAATTGGAAGAGAAGGGGTTGACCTTTACCCAGGACGGGGCCTTATGGCTGCGGACCACTGACTACGGCGATGATAAAGACCGGGTTTTGACGACGGCCGACGGCAGGACGACTTACTTTACTTCGGATATCGCTTATCATGTCAATAAATTTAATCGTGGTTTTAACCTGGTGATCGATATTTGGGGGCCGGATCATCATGGGTATATCCCAAGAATGAAGGCGGCTATGGCGGCCTTGGGATTTGATCCGGCCCAATTTGAAGTTTTAATTGCCCAGCAAATTAATCTTTTAAAAGACGGCCAGCCTTTTAAAATGTCGAAGCGGCGTGGGGAATTCATTACCATGAACGATTTACTGGAAGAAGTCGGTAACGATGCGGCGCGTTGGTATTTCTTAATGCGTAGTCCCGATAGCCACCTCGATTTTGATATGGGACTGGCGAAGTCGCAAAGCAGTGAAAATCCTGTTTTTTATGTTCAGTATGCACTGGCTCGGATTTGTAGTATCTTTAGGCAGGCGAGTGCTGAACAATTGGCCTTGGAGTTTGGACCCGGTCTGCTTCAGTATTGGGATGAGGAAGAAAAAGATTTAAGCGAAAAGATGGCTCATTTTCCGGATTTAATCAGTGAAACCGCTATTAGACGGGAACCGCA
>DNPQ01000096.1 GCA_003501335.1 Bacillota bacterium | reverse complement strand
GGCCAGTTGTTGACCCAGACGCAGCACTTTGATTATCTGCTCACCCGGAGTTTTACCATTCATACATTTACAGCTGCCAATTCTTACGCTATTCAACAGATTAATAAAAGGAAAAGCGGCGGCGGTATTTATCAAGATATAACGGACCGGAGGGTTTTGGGTTCTTTTGAATGGCTGGGGGAACTTCATGCGGGTCTGATTGTTGAATTTCTTGACTATCGCCTCATGAAGCCCCTTTTCCAGATGATCCGGTTGATTGGTTTGTTAGCGGTTTTGGTTGGGTTATTAGGCTTGGTGATGGCGTATATTATGAGTAAAAGAACCACCCGGAATATCGACCGGTTGGTGGACGCAGCCTCTCATATTGCCAATCAGGAATATCAACAACCATTACAATTAAGGACCAATAGTGAATTGGATATTTTGATAGACCGGTTTAATCAAATGCAAATTGCCATCCGGGCCCGGGAAGAGGCGTTGCAGGAGAAAAACAAGGAGTTAAAGGCGCAGCGGGCGGAAGCCATGGAAGCCACGAAGATGAAAAGCCAATTTCTGGCCAATATGTCTCATGAGCTGAGAACCCCGCTGAATTCAATCATCGGGTTTACCAGCCGGGTTATTACCAAATGCGGTTCCATCCTGCCTCCCCTCCAGCTGGAAAATTTGCAGATCGTAAAGAGTGAAGCCCAAAATCTTCTGGAGTTAATTAATGACTTGTTGGATTTTTCAAAAATTGAAGCCGGGCGGATGGAGGTCTTTGTCGAAGAGTTCAATTTGGTGGAAGTGGTTCATGAAGTCAGCCAGATCATCCGGCCTCTTCAAGAATCTAAATCCCTCGGTTATGTTCTGAATTTGGATTCTGAGGAAAGCCTGATGATTTCCAGTGACCGGACCAAGATTAAAGAAATTTTAATCAATCTGCTCAGTAATGCTTTTAAATATTCGGAAAAAGGGACCGTTACGCTTTCCATTCATAAAGAGAACGGCTGCTACCGTATATCGGTCATGGATGAAGGGATAGGGATTGCTCCTGAAAATATGGGCAATATCTTTGATGAATTCCGCCAAATTGACGGCTCTTATACCCGGAAGGTCGGCGGGACCGGTTTGGGGCTGGCAATCACCCAAAGGTTTGTGGAGATGTTGAATGGAAAAATTACTGTTAACAGTATTTTGGCGAAGGGCAGTACTTTTAGCGTTTATTTGCCGTTCCATTTAGCCAATCCGGATTCGGTCTCTAAACCTGATAGTGATATGGCGTTTCGACCGGCTTCCTTTAAAATCAAGGTAGCCTGCATTGATGATGATCCCAGTGTTTGCCGTTTATACAAACAGTATTTAGAGGAAAACGGTTTCGAAGTTTTTGTCTATGACGGGCAATCAGACGTTATGGCCCAAATCATTAAGGAAAAACCTTCGATTATTTTGCTTGATATCATTCTCCCCCAAAAAGACGGCTGGGAAATTCTTGCCGAATTGAAGACTTCCAGCGAGACTCGGGAAATCCCGGTCATTATGGTCTCGATTTTAAGTGAAAAGAATTTGGCTTATAAATTAAAAGCTGATGAATATTTAATCAAACCGGTCTCTCAAGAAGAACTGACCACTGCAGTCCAGCGTTTGGTTTCAATCCAGCCTTACCCGGAAGTATTGGTGGTCGATGATGATCCCAACTACCTCCATTTGATGGGACAGTATTTGACTGAAAGTTCGATTCATTTTCGTTTTGCGGAAGATGGCGAGGAAGCTTTAAAAAAGATTGCTGAAAAAAAACCGGATTTGCTGCTACTGGATATTATGATGCCCAAGAAAAACGGGTTTGAGGTTCTGGATGAGATCCAGAAAATGGCCGAGCTAGAGGGAATAGCGGTGATCATGGTAACCAGTAAATCCCTTTCGAAAGAGGAGAGCGCTTTGTTAAAAAGTCAGGTTCGTCAGATTATCGAAAAATCGGGTACCCAATTTGATAAAATTATGGCTGTCATTTCTGAAATTATTCAAGGAAAAATGACTCCAATACAATAGTTAAAGTCTGCCCATGAATAGCGATAGTAAGAAAAGCAGGTTACTTGATCCGGTGAATAGGACCCACTAAGAAATGGACGGAGATACATCATGATGAAGAAAGTGTTTGTAGTCGACGATAATAAAAAGAATATTCGCTTATTACAGGAGATATTAGAAGATAATTCATTTGAAGTCTATCCTTTTGAAAGCGGTCTTTCTGTAGTGGACAAGGCCAAAGAAATAAAACCCGATATTATTTTACTCGATATTATGATGCCGGAAATGGATGGCTTTGTCGTATGCCAGAACCTGAAAAGGGAACCGGAAACCAAAGATATCCCAGTGATTATGGTGACAGCCAAAGCCGAGGGGGCTGATGTAAAAAAGGCTTTAGAAAATGGGGCTTTTGATTATATCAAAAAACCCATTGATGAAGTCGAAACACTGGCCCGAATTCAGGCGGCTCTCCATTTTAAAGAAGAACAGGACCAGCTCAAAGAACGGGCCATGAAGGATAGTATGACCGGGTTATATAATCATGCGCTGTTGGTCGATTTATCAAAAAAAGAGTATGTGAAAGCTGAGCGAAGTGGCGTCCCGCTTTCCTTTGCAATGCTGGATATTGATTTTTTTAAGGCCGTCAACGACATATACGGGCATAAAGCAGGAGACTCGGTCTTGCAGGAAATCGCTG
>DNPQ01000056.1 GCA_003501335.1 Bacillota bacterium | reverse complement strand
TGACCAACATTCCAGTTTATGGAATCATAGCCTGATGACATTGGGAATGAGGGCCAGGAGGGCTAAAAAAAATGAAGCGATAACCAAGATTTTCAGGATTTATCGCCTTTTTTCAAAAGGCGCCCGATTAGGCGGATTAAACCTTCAGCTCATTCTGCGCCTGTTGATCGTTTCTGTCATTTCTCCCATCATCGGTTATATTTTGTTGATTTGTTTTGTCGTTTCACCCATCCCCGCTTTTATTTTGTTGATCGGTTCTGTCGTTTCTTCCATCCCCAATTTTATTTTGTTGATCGGTTTTGTCATTCCTCCCATCCCCGCTTTTATTTTGTTGATCAGTTCTGTCGTTTCTCCCATCCCCGCTTTTATTTTGCTAATCGGTTCTGTCGTTTCTCCCATCCCCGCTTTTATTTTGCTAATCGGTTCTGTCGTTTCTTTCATCCCCGATTTCATGTTAGAAATCTCCGGTGTCATGCCAAAAATTCTCTAATTCATTTTCAAAACCGCCGGATTCGTTTTAAAAATCCTTCCACCCGTTGGCGGGTTCTCCGATCCTTTTTCCCTACGGACTTTATAAACGAAATGGAGCCGGTTCCCTGGTTTCAGCAGTAACTGAATTAAATTATGGAACTTGAGTAGCCTACCGTTGAGGGTAAAGCCGGCCGGTTTAGCATTGGAACCGCTGTAAATGATATTCAATCCAAAGATAACAGTCGCCGCTAGCGGGGATGCTATTATTATCGCTGAGATTCTTCACCGAAAATAACTTTACCAATTCCCGGAACATAATATATAATTCATTATGAAGCTTTTCAAATCCCATACGGACCACCCGCTGATTCCTTCCGGATGAAAAAACGACGGGCCGTCCCCGAAGACGTCGCGTACGCGCGTCCCAATGCTATTTTGTAAGCAGTCATGTTTCAATCATCCAAGGAGGAATCAAAATTGATCATTAAGAAAACCCCGCAGCAAATTGAGCTGATGGCTCAGGCGGGAAAAATCTTAGCTGGCTGTCATAAGGAACTGCGTAAGATTATTCGGCCGGGCATCACCACGCTGCAAATCAATGACTTTGCCGAGCAATTCATCCGTTCCCACGGGGCCAAGGCCGAAGAAAAAGGCTTCCATGGTTACCCCTTTGCCACTTGCGCTTCGGTCAATGATGAAATCTGCCATGGTTTTCCGACTCAAAAGTCCCTCAAGAAGGGTGATATCGTAACCATTGATATGGTGGTAAATCTCAATGGCTGGCAGGCCGATTCGGCCTGGTCTTATCCGGTGGGCCCCATATCCAAAGAAGCCGAGAAACTCCTTCGGGTTTCCCAAGAATGTCTCGCTATCGGCATTAAAAAAGCCGTTGTCGGCAACCGTCTCGGCGATATTGCCCATGACATTCAGACTTATGCCGAGTCCAACGGGTTTTCGGTGGTGCGCGACTATACCGGACATGGCATTGGCCGTGACATGCATGAGGATCCCGAAGTTCCCCATTTTGGCTATGCCAATCGGGGGATCTTGCTCAGTGAGGGAATGGTTTTTACCATCGAGCCCATGATCAATCAGGGGGCCTATGCGCTAACCATCGACTCAAACGGATGGACAGCCCGGACGGCCGATCACAGCTTATCGGCTCAGTATGAACACACCATTGCCATCACCAAAAACGGTCCTCTGGTCTTGACGGAACAGAACTGACACGCCGAAACCAATCGGAAACGACAAGTCCTCAGGTTCCCATGAAAATTAATCACCCTAACTGGGCCCTCGCCTCTCTGTCAAGAACTGAGTTCTACTTGATCTTGGAAAGAGGCAAGGGTCCGGGTTCCTTCTCCTACCCGTTCGGGTTTACAGAACTCAAATCCAAGTCCTTAGCTTCCTCTGATTTAACAGCATTACTAGGTTGACAAAATTCGTTTGACAAATTCAGTTAACTATATTAATATTAAAATATATTTAAATTAAACCATCGTGCATTAATGCTCTTTCATCAAGCTCAGAGCATTTTCATAAATTTGCAATGAATTTTATTACTGAGGAGGTTTGAAAATGCAAACGAAGATGAAATTAGGAACCAAGATCACCTGTGGCTTTACCGTACTTTTAGCATTAATGATCATGATGATCTTTTTGTCAGCTTGGAACATGAACCAGTTCCTCACCGTCAATCAAAAAACCGCTATGAATGATCATGTGATTCAACTGGCAACCAGGATATCGGATTCTTTCCAACAGATCATGCTCAGCATTCATGAAGTCATTCTATATAAGGACCCCGAAAGTATCCAGCAGGAAATTCAAAAGATTCAGGACGCCCGGAAACAATATCAGGCAGCCTATAATGAATTAAGCAAAGCCCCGATGTTTACTGCCAGGACCCGGATGCTCCGGGATCAAATCATGAAAGCCGTAGCGGCGGCAAAACCTATTAATGACCAATTATTGACCTTGGCTCAAACAAACAGTGATTCAGAAGCTCTTGCGTTATTGCGTTCCAAGGCTTCACCCGCTACAGCGAAGCTTGTCAATACGATTTCGGAACTCATCAAAGCGCAAGAAAATCTAATGACTTCTTATAACACAGCAACGGATAAACATACCCTGGCCTCTTTCAATGGATTGATCATCCTGGGGCTCCTAGCCATTGCCTTTGGAATCATCATTTCCTATTTCATTACCCGTTCGATCACCGGTCCGGTAAATCAAATCGCCGGCTCTCTTTCGGATAGTGCCAGCCAAGTCGCTGCGGCCTCTGACCAACTAACCGCTGCCAGCCAACAACTTTCCGAAGGATGTTCGGAACAAGCTTCCTCTATTGAAGAGACTTCGGCTACGCTCCAGGAAACAACTTCCATGACGCAGCAAAACGGCGGTAATACCAGAGAGGCCCTGCAACTATCCGGGCTAACGGAAGATGCGGCCCAAAAAGGCAATCAGGAAATGGCCGAGATGGTGAATGCCATGAACGAAATTAAAAATTCCAGCAATGAGGCCATCAAGGTCGTGAAAATCATCGACGACATTGCATTTCAAACCAATATTTTAGCGCTGAACGCGGCTATCGAAGCGGCCAGAGCCGGTGAAGCGGGGTTGGGGTTTGCCGTGGTCGCCGAGGAGGTCCGCAATCTGGCGCAAAAAAGCGCCGGGGCCGCCAGGGATACCGCAACCATTATTGAAACCAATATCGGTTTATCCGGCAAAGGAGTGGTGATCAGTGAAAAAGTTAAAAACGATCTGGACGGAATCACACTCCAGGCCAAAAAAGTAACTGCGCTGATGAAAGAAATATCTGCAGCCAGTCAAGAACAGGCTCAGGGTATTGAGCAAGTCAATCAGGCTATCATCCAAATCGAGACCGTAACGGAGCGGAATGCAAGCAACGCCCAAGAGACCGCATCGGCTTCTGAAGAATTGAATGCCCAGGCTCAAAATCTTCGGGAAGTGGTCATGCGGCTCTCCCAACTGGTTAACGGCGCAAAAACGCCTTCCGGCAAAAGAAATCCCAATGCCGAAAATATTTTGACAAGCTCTCCCCGGCTTGAAAAAAAGCGGATCCCGGTTTCACCGGTTGAGCCTCTTACCAGAATTACCGTCCAAAATAATGCCGTCAAAACTGCGATCATCAGTCCGGAAGAAGTCATCCCCCTGGAAAGGGATACCAATCCATTTTAACTCCCGGAATCGTTCCTCTTCCTCAAAAGCAAAAGAGACTCCAGACCTTTCAATTCTGGAGTCTCTTTGTTTCGTTCCCGTAACGGAAACGTCCTTCACTGTGGACCTTATTATCCTTTTCATTTTAAGTTTGACGGCCCTCGCTCTTCAAATTTACAACTCTGAGTACACTCCAAACCGCAAAGTTCCACCTTTCCCCATCTTCTTTGGGCAGGAACGAATGAAAAAACAAACGAAATAACAACCAAGGGAGGTGCAGATTTGCTCAAAAGAATTTTTAGCGCATCTTTGGTGTTTCTTTTGGCGATTTTCAGTGTGCATTCGGCCAGTTTTGCCGCAATCCAAATAGGGATAGAAACTACGATGGAAAATAAGCTATTGCAATTGGATACCACCAATCTCAATTGGTGGCTCAGTGATCACTGGGCCCTGCGGGGTAATTATTCTTGGAAGACGGATGATCTGGGAATAGCCGCCCTTTATAAGCTCAACCCCAAGGGAAGAGCCTCTCTTTACCTAGGTTTGGGAGCCGAAGAGGTATCTGCGAAAGCAGACTCTCAGAATCCGTCCGCATCCCAATCCGCATCACCGGAACCGCGCCTAATCGCCGGCATGGAATGGAATTTGTCGTCTAAGCCCGGCCTTTCGTTGATGGTTGAAGCCGAAGCCAATCCCTACGGGTTCAACCATTCATCCGGTAACGACAATGGATCCGACACCCGGCTGGCTCTTTCTTTAAATTACAAATTTTCCCCAAGTTATATTGGCAAAGAAAACCATAAACGGGATACCCTAGAGCTCCTGGCCAAACTAATCACCATAGAAGCGCCCGACGAGCCCTTTGAGGGGCAGGTAGCTGTAGCGGCAGTGGTCCTCAACCGGACCCGTAGTCATGATTTCCCGGATTCAGTTTCCAAAGTTATCTACCAGCCAGGCCAATTTGCTACGGCCCAGAGACTGACCCAAACGAAGCCCACGGATTCGGCTGTCAAAGCAGCTGGAATTGCCATACGAGGCAACGATCCTTCCCATGGAGCGCTCTATTTTTATAATCCTGCCACCAGCTCAGCAAGAGCCCGGCGCTATATTCAAAGATCCCATTTTCAAGTGACCGCCCGCATTGGCAATCATGTATTTTTCAAATAATGGATATCCAATAAAAAAGGGACTGTCTCTTTTCGAGCACAGCCCCTTTTCAAAACCTGATGAACACCCATGGAACAAAACCGATTTCCAAAGTCCATTACCTTCTTTTCATCCTTCGCTCATTGAAGAACCTGGTGCTTTTCTCCCATTACCCGGACAAATTCCAATAGCTCTTCTTTGGTGAGTCCCACAATTCCCGGCTTTGTTGAATAAAAATAAATCTGATCATTGGCTTGGGAATAAAATACAATCCAATCCGTAATCGTCGCGATTGCCACTACGTCTTTCGGTACTCCGGTCTCCACAGTCCAGCCCATCATAAACACCCCTTTTTTAATTAGTGTCTAATTCGGTGACCCATTCATTTATTTCGGAGACAAGTTCCCTTCCTAAAACAATAACCGGCTTTCCTGCCCGTAACTAACAAGCATTTCTGGATAAACCGGTTACCAAACGACCTCGGATCGATTTCAACTGACCTACTAAACATTTCAATATTTATATTTATTATTCTAGTATTTCGCCCTAAAAGCCCAATGACCTGCCAAGAAAAAACTTTGACAAAAATTTTTACCCATCCGGTCCCAA
>DNPQ01000099.1:5655-7118 GCA_003501335.1 Bacillota bacterium | reverse complement strand
TTCCGATCTACTAATTGCTCCTTCCGAAGGAAAAAAAAGTTGGATACGATCTACTGTAGGAGACCTGCCGGAATCAAGGGGTCTTAGCGAAGCACAAAACGCTATTTCACGTTTTCATTATTGCCATGCCTCATTTCCAGTCATATACTTTCCTTTGGTAACCTCAACGAGTAATCCGGTAACATCTTTCTCATAATGGCTTGATATACAAGGATTCCGAAGAAAAATTCGCAAAACTTTCGCCGTCACTTGGGATACGGTTCTCCGTATCGGGTCTTACGGCGAAAGTTGGAATGTTCTACATACCATGGATACTGCTGAGTACCAAAAAAATTTCAAGATAGGTTTAAGTAACGACGCAAGCCAAAGTTCACGTCCGAGGCCAGTTACATTAAAACCCGGGTTAAGTGCATTAATAGTGAATCCTGTCCTGGAAAATTGACGTGCCAATTCCCCCGTAAACATGATTTCCAACAGTTTCGTCTTTCCATAAAGCGCAGACGAACCTCTGACAGTAAAAGTCGACATATTGGTCAAATCATCAGGCAGTCTAAGTTCCCCATGATTGCGTGAAGTTTCAGAGGCAACATTGACAATCCTTGCCTTTCCCGACTTCATTAAAGATTGCTGTAATGTATGCGATAGCACCCATGGCGCTAAATAGCTCAAGACTATCATTTCCGCAAAACCATCGGTTGTTATCCGCTGCTTAAATGCATGTATTTCTGCATTATTCACTAGCGCATCTATCATTGGATATGCAGCTTTAATCTCATTCCCGACTCGTCTGACATCTGCCATTAACGACAGGTCTCCGATAAAAAAGTCAATCATCCCTCCCTTAGCTGAACATGCAAGAATAAACCATAATCTATTGTTTTTCTAAGCCAAAAAGCCCGGATTGCTCCAGACCGGAGGTTCAAACCTTTACATTGTTTTCTTCAAAGTCGCCCGACTTTTTACCCCACCAATATACTAATTGCCCTAATTAGGGTAGACCTGTCAGTCTTCAGGTCCAAGTAGGTACTTTTCCTGCTAATTCAAACACGGAGTAGGGTTCTTCATTCGTTCGTGGAGGATTTTTTCCGGAGTATTTCGTTCAAAATACGGAGCCATTGTCAGGAACATTCATAGAGTTATTTAAAGAAAGGCTTTCCTACGGATATACCTCCACTTCCACCACAGAGTAGCAAGCCGTTGACGCAACTATAGAATCCGGTAGTAGTGACAATAAGACCCAGCCATTGGATGATTAGATTCCAATTGACACTAAGGACATTCAAGCTGACAAGCCCTATAAGTATGAGGAAGAAAGCAGCCGCCAGATAGCATATGACAGTGACTTTGTCAGCAGCTTTACGGATGACCCATAGAACGGGCAGGATAGAGATGCCGCCCAAGATGAAGGGAATCGCGGCCATCTGTGCACAAATTTGCCAGCCCATGATATTTGCAAAGCCAAT
>DNPQ01000099.1:0-5329 GCA_003501335.1 Bacillota bacterium | reverse complement strand
GTTGCCATTGGTAGAATCTCCTTTACAGAAGAAAAGAATTGCGCCAATCAGATAAGGGACAAAGCACGCGATCTGCACCACACCGACTGCCATTATCGTGGGGCCGGTGAAGATACCAGCGTAGATCCCCCAAAACTCCATCGTGAGCATTGTAAAAATAAAGGTTAATGCTGGTCCAGGATTACCCAACTGGTCCTTTTTTTCGACAATTTTGATTTCTTTAATTTGGCAATCCCGAGTGTTCAATCCTTGCATTCTCAATCCTCTTTTCCTTATTAAATTTCAATATAGAGAATCATAACCACCCGTCCAACAGATAGTTATGATTCTTAGACTCATTGCGTAAAAAAGTAACTATTTGGTTCAATCGATCACAAACCAAATCCAAATACTTCATCAAGCCAATCCATTTCCAACTGGTTCTTGAGCATCAGATTGTTTTCCGTGCAATGCGCTTCCCCGCCTTCAAGGGCTGTGGTTAGGTTGAATCTGTTCTTAGGGTTCTTTAGCATGGCAAAGTGACGCCGCTCTTCCGCAAGCTGTTCCGGTCCAAATTCCCCTTCACCGATCATGTTCAGCACAGGGCAGGTGATTTGATCTTCCAGGCCCAAGACTGTAGCTTTGCCTAAATAGTCCATCCACTGGGCGATCGTGGTGTTTTTGTGCCCACACCTTGAGCGGAAATCACCTTCCAAGAGGAATTTCGCTGTCGTGTTGGCCGGATCTATCTGCGATTCCATGTCGCGAGGGTAGGGTTTGGTATTATCGAAGCCCAATACCTGCAGCATTTGAGGTTGCATAGACCAAATAATAGGGCTCGGGATGAGCGCAGAGATCCGCTTCTCGAAGCAAGCGGCTCTCGTCGTGTAGTACCCGCCCACACTATGTCCAATCAAGGCAATACGCTCAGGATCAACCTCGGGACGGGATAACGCGTAATCGACGACATAACCCACTGGCACTTCAGCGTCCATCCGTAAGAAGAGATCCGGGTTTTCCCATATCGCCGCTTTCTGGCCGGGGACCTCAAAGACCAGGGAATTGTAGCCGCGCCGAACCGCTCCCGCACCGGCCTGGAGGTAGACCTCTTCAAGATAGTTCTCGCCGCCGCCCATAGCTAACAGTGTCGGCCGCTTCTCACCAGGAGCGCCGCCGCGGGTGAAATAGCCTTTCAGAACCCTTCCGTTCTCGTATGGAATATCCACCGGTTCGACGATAGGATCAGAAAGCTTTCCGAATTCTTTAAACAACGTGCGTGTTCGCATACATGATTCTTTGGTAAGAGGGTCCGTATCTCTCGTATACATCCCAACGCAACCCCAGTATACGGCCGCACGCAGGAATGCCTCGCGGGCACTCACCTTATGCCCCTTCTTGAGGCAATCCCACGCTCTTTCCTCAATTCGCTGAGCCGTAGGAAACCAGGCCGGCGCGTAGGTTTCGAATTTGCCGTCAACGATACGAGAGGCTGCCTCGAAGCACTCTCCGGCAGCGGAACCGCCATAAGCCTCTCTAGCCAAAATACGTGTGAAGTGGAAGTCCATGTGGCTCTTGAACCTGTTGGCCATACCGGCCGTGTGCCGGAAAATAGCCTCGTTTTCACTCATTGCCTGGCCCGCGAGTTTGCCTTCAGTTTGTTTTTCTTGGTTGTTAGTCATAGTTTTTCTCCTTTAATTACCTTTTTATAATAATAATTCCTTTTTATCGAAAATGCTCTTTAATCACCTCCTTTTCTATCTCAAAATCTAATTTAAGAAAAAATACAAATCCATTTACGTATTAATCAAATCGGTACCAATACCGACCAGTCGGTTTTTTTATCCCAAAAAAAATATCTATGTTCTTAATTCCGTATATAAACCATCCCATAAATTCAACAAAGTATTCGCCGTATCTTCCGTAACATCTTTCAAAATACTACGCATAACTACACCGTCACTCATATGTATAAAGATACTTGCAATCTGCTGTTCGGGCATAGAGGAGGTGATTTCGCCTTTATCTTTAGCAATATGGATAATTTTCTCCCAAAATTTTTGTTCATCATGAAAATATGTATTCATTTCTTCCCTGAAACTGGGAAAGAGCTTCATGGCATCAAATATAAGGAGATAGTAATTCAAATTGAAATTGCTATCCGCTTTTGGTGAGAATGAATACATTATTTCATCTTGCAAACTCTTTATATATTCGTGGTAAAATTGATATAATGAATCCTTGCTAAGTTTACTATAATCCACCACTAATGCGGATTTAAAATAATTAACTACTTCCAGAAAAAACTGTTCTTTGCTCTCGAAGTAATGATAAAAAGCTCCCTTTGACATACCGGTCTTCTTCACAATATCTTGCATGGTAACTTCCTTGAAACTCTTTTGCAGAAAAAGATTTAAGGAAATTTTCATAATATGTTCTTTTGTATCACTCATAAATTAATCGCCTCTCACAAAACCGACCATTCGGTATGTTTATAATATATCAATTCCTTTTTGGTTTGTCAAGTGTTATCAATGGGTCCATGAAACTACGATTTATTCCGGTATCTTACAGCCACCCTTCCATCCATCCTTTAGAACCATGAGTGTTTTATCAAGAATCTTGTAATTTGGATATAGATCTGAGGCAATGCGGAGCAATCTTACATTAAAGGGATTCGCTATCCATTCTTCAATTAACATCAATGCGAAAAGTCTGACACGGTCATCAAGATATTGTTTTGAGAGAACAAGTTTAGGTAACTCATAGAAATCCTCTCTTTCATCATCCGTATCTGTTGAATTTAACGATGGGTCATTTTCAGTATCAAGTAAAGGTCTTAAAGATCGGAAAACGCGACGAAATCTTCCTGCAGCAAAGCGAGTTGCAGCGTCATCGCGCATATCAGACATTCCATTTAGTATTCCCAGCTGTTTTGAATTTTTCTTTTCTTCCTGCGAATATCTCCTTTGAGTCCGAAAATCATCAAACTTTTCTTAGTTGGTAGGTTTCCCGTTTTTTTTAATGAGGAACAAATTTTCCGTCAATTTCTTCGCCAATCTTATCCTCTAAAGCAAGTTCTACGACAATTTCATAAGAATACACTCTATTCGTCATATCATCGCCTCATGCCATTTTTTATCCCTTGATCATCGGCAATTGTTATTCAAGTTTATAGGGCATTCAGGGCCAAAAAAAGTCCGAACATCTGTGGCTAGCTGTTCGGATTGACATTCCTATCTTCAGAAATTTTTCTTTATTCTCAAGGCTCCCCGCTAAAAAATAAGCCGAAATTTCGCCGTCACTTGTGATACAGTTCTAGGTATCGGGTCTGACGGCGAAATTTTCAGTTCGCGGTAATCAAATTTTCAATTATTTCTTATCGGCAAGGCTACTGGTTCCTGCTAATACATCTTCCTGCAAAATCTTCTGCACTTTTTCAGGTTCTTCAAATATAGGGCTGTGCGCCGACTTCTTAAATGTGTAAAATCCTTTCACCGGGGCCTTAAGCTTTTGGAAATATTCCTTTGCCAAAGTGTAATTGCAAGTATAATCGTAGATGCCATGAAAAAAGTAAACAGGAATATCAAGCTTCGGAACCTTTTTAGCGAGATCCGTAGCCATCATCGTATCCGACAAGATATCGACTCCAGATGAGAGTTTAGCGCGCCACGTATTGAACTTTTCACTTAATGTGTATTCCCGGCTTTGCAAAGATTCTAAAAAGATACCATCGACTACCGATCTCATGTCATGGATCGTACCAATACCAAGACTGTGCATTGCTTGGTCACGCACTGCAAGGTAGGCATCCGGTATGCCATCTTTCAGAGAGACTGGTGCGGCTTCAAGTTTTCGTATCATTTTAATGTTTCCATCGGCCTTAAACTGTTTAAGCATATAATCGTAGGCCAATTTTTCAGACTGGAGCTGATTCGACATCTGAGCCACTCCGATATAGGCATAATATAAATCTGGCGCTCGCTCAGCCACCTGGATACCAATGAATGTCCCCCCGGAATGTCCCATGAGATAAATCTTGTTTTTATGGAAACGGTGACGTAAGTAATTTGTTACCTCCAGCGTATCCGACACCAATTGATCTATTGTCACTGACTCCGATGAAGTGTCGGTGTTGTAAGAGATTCCCGAGCCACGCTGTTCCCACCAACATACTGTAAAATAGTTTTCAAAACCGGTAGGATATTTCGCCGTAAGAAAGTAATCAGGCATACCTCCGTGAAGGTATAGCAGCACCGGATTTTTTTGGTCTTCACTCTTGATAAACATTCCCTGTTTAATACCGTTAATATTGACGTAAATTTTTTCTGAAATACTACCGGGAAGCGAATTTCCGTTCTTATCAACGAAGGGCTTCGGTTTTCCAGGATAACTCCAGAGTAACAGTACGCTCACAAGAGCGATTATGCAAACCAATATGATAGAAAATATAATCAATATAATACGTCCTGCCTTTGGTGGGAGTGATTTCCAAGAGAGGAAGTTAATATTTTTTTCCGTCATGTTATTTCCTCCAAATAATATCTTCAATCTTGGATTGCCAATCCTCGTCATAATAAACATTTTTCATTGTAGCAATGGAAGCGAGGCCATGAACAGTTGCCCACATTGATATAACAGCATCTTTTCGTTTTTCTTCCGGTAATCCACCTGTTCCTAATATACGCCAGGCTATCGTTTTAAAAAGTTCAAACGGCGAAAAATTATTTGAATCATCATTTTTCATTGATAAATTAATTTTGGCCCCCGACTGGGAAAATAAAAATGTAAAATACTGTGGATGATGAATAAAAAACAATACATAGCTTTTACCTATTTGAATTAGTACGCTGGGATCATTAGGATTAGAGCAGGATTGAATCGCTTTCTCCAGTATGTCCATAAATTGTGCTGTTACATAATCCCGCATCGCTTCCAATAAGGCTTCCTTACTTTTAAAATGACTGTAAGGTGCCGCTTGACTGACTCCACATAATGCAGCCACTTTTCTTAGTGAGAGTTGTTTCACTCCTTCTTGATTAATAAATTCTATACCGTTTTCAATAAGTGAGTTCCTTAAATCCCCATGATGATATGATCTGCCTGCCATTATTTTTCGCTCCTATCTTAACACCGTTAAGATTATATCAAACAATCTTAACGGTGTTAAGATAGTTTGATTCTTTATCATTTCCGGATAATATTTATCAAACATAGTCCGTCTTCAAAAGGCAAAGAAAAAGATGGATACTTTAGTACCCATCTTTTCTTTGTATGTGACAATAATGCATAATAAACACTATAAAAAATTTCGCCTTTACTTGTGATACGGTTCTCCGTATCGGGCCTAACG
>DNPQ01000312.1:13170-16921 GCA_003501335.1 Bacillota bacterium | reverse complement strand
TGGGATTAGGTATTATTATTGGTGCCAATCTAGGTGTTTCCGGTAACCCACATTTTGAAAAACAAATAGAGCACTTAGAACAAACCTATCAAAAAATCCGTGATGACCAAAAAATATTGCAGACTTCATTACAAGTCAAGGATAATGAAATTGACATTGCCAATCAATTTCAAAAAGCAATTGTGCCGAATTTAATTACCAACCGATTGGTTGGTAAACGAATTGCTATTATTAGGACAAATACTTCAGTCGATTTCAAATATGCCCGGCAATTATTTAATATTTTGCATCAAGGCGGGGCTGATGTAACATCCATTACAACTTTTAACAAAACAATAAATTTGACGGATATTCAACTCAAAAATGAAATTAAAGAGGCTTTTGAATTTACCAAATCTGATGATAAAAGTTTGAATTCATTACTGTTTTCTAAATTAGCCAAAATTATTGTCAACGGTCAGAGCAATTCTCAATTAATTTTTATGCAAAATAAAGATTTGATTCAGTTATGGGGTGATTACAACCGAGGTTATGTTGACACCATAATCTTTTTAGGCGGAGGTATGAATCCGGAAAGTGATCATCAAACAGATATTGACGGGCCTTTATTGGATGCTTTTTATGATATTAAAATTGCCCGAATTGGAGTTGAACCTAGTTTTGTAACTCAATCATATATGCATTTATACCAGTCTAAATGTCAGGGAACCGTTGATAACATTGATACTGCTCCCGGTGAGGTAACCTTGGTTTATTTATTGGCTTCGGGGAAAAAAGGTTTTTATGGCGTTAAAGATACTGCCCGCTCATTTATCCCGGAGTTTAAGCTCAACTACTAATAGTAATAAACGGGAGTGATATTGTGGGGACTCTTAATGATAGTTTAACCGTATTAATTCCTGCTTATAATGAGAAAAATACGATACAAGCAACAATTCAAGCTGTAAAGATGAGCGGCTTGGTTGATCAAATTATTGTTATTAATGATTGTTCTCAAGATGACACAAGTCGGCTTGCCAAAGAAGCGGGTGCGGAAGTTTTAGATTTGCCCCGAAATTTGGGAAAGGGTGGAGCTTTGAATTGTGGTCTTAAAATTGCTAAAGGCAATATTATTGCATTATTGGATGCTGACTTAGGAAAAACGGCTTCTGAAGTAATCAAACTCATTGAACCGATACGTTCTAATAAAGCAGATTTAACAATTGGACGATTTCCTCCTGCAGGAAGAAAAGGTGGATTCGGTTTGGTAACTCAGCTTGCGAAGAAAGGAATCCGCAGTTATACCGGTTTAGAAGTTTCCAGTCCACTTTCTGGGCAAAGAGTCATGCGTCGTGAAGTCCTTGATCAAATTGGTTCGTTTGAATCAGGCTTTGGTGTTGAAGTGGGAATGACGATTGATGTTTTGAGACACGGCTTTCGGGTTAAAGAAGTTCCGGTCATTATGAGCCATGCCGAAACTGGACGCAATTTGGCCGGCTTTCTCCATCGGGGCCGTCAATTTTGGGATGTGGCGATGGTTTTAATCAGCCGACTTTTTATGAAGAGGTGATCGAATGGAATTGAGTGATGTTTTACAACCAATGTTATTATCCATTATAAAATATATTCTTATTTTTGTAGTTTCTTATTTTTTGGCTTTTTTAATATTTCCTTTTATCCGAGGGCTTATATATCAAGCAGGGGTTTTGAAACCCAATTACCATGAGGAACAGATCCCTGCTATAGCAGGGATCCTTTTTGTGGCATTATTACCATTGGTTACTATGATTAATATGCTGTGTTCGGTAAACTCTTATTTTGACTCCATGTTATTTTTATTAATGATTGTCGGAATGGGATTTATGGGGTTTCTTGATGACCAAATGGGCAATCGTAATTCAAAAGGTCTTAAGGGTCATTTTTTGGCTTTAGTTAAATCGAAACAGTTAACTTCCGGCGGTTTTAAAGCTTTGTTTGGAGCAATCCTGGCTTTAATTTTTAGTTCAGCGGTCATTTTTCCTATCCGGTCGGTTTGGTGGCCTTGGGAACTTTTATTAAATTTTCTTTTAATCTGTTTGGCGACCAATATGATCAATCTTTTTGATTTGCGCCCTGGACGGGCAGGAAAAATATACCTAGCCGTTTTCTTAATTATTGTGGCCTTTAGTAAAAATTTAGAAAATTATTTTGGCTTATTCTTGCCAATTATCGCGATTATTCTTTATTATTTACCATTTGATCTGCGAGCTGAAGTTATGATGGGCGATGTGGGTTCAAATTTACTTGGGTCCACTCTTGGCATGATGATGGTTTGGATGTTAAGTGATCTGGCTAAAATAGTATCTCTGATTATTATGGTGGCTCTACAGTTGAGTGCGGAAAAGGTTTCTTTTACCAAAATTATTGAACGAAATGGAATCTTACGATATATTGATAATATCGGCAGAGAGCAAAGATAGGAGAGCAAGATTCTTTCATAGCACTGAATTGACGTAAGAAAGGTGATTTTTAATTGAAAGATGTTATCATCTATACAGACGGTGCTTGCTCGGGAAATCCGGGCCCAGGAGGATGGGGAGCTATATTAATTTCCGGGAAAGTAGAAAAGGAACTATCAGGTTCTGCGGAAAAAACCACCAATCAACGAATGGAATTACAGGCAGCGATTGGTGCATTATCAGCCCTTAAAAGTCCATGCGATGTTAAATTATATTCGGATAGTGCCTATTTAATCAATGCTTTTCGTCAAAACTGGCTGCGGAATTGGCAGCATAACGGCTGGTTGAATTCGCAGAAGAAACCAGTTGAAAATCAAGATTTATGGCTGGAATTAATTGATTTGAATCAATTTCACCAAATTGAATGGATTAAAGTCCCCGGGCATAAAGATAATATTTATAATAACCGTTGCGATCAATTGGCACGAAATGCAGTAGAATTGAAAATTATAAAGTAAAGAGTTAATCATAAAATCACTAAAAGGAGTGAGCATTTTGTTAACTAAAACTCAAATGGATGAATTGCAGGAAAAGGCACGTTTATTAAGAGGACACATTATCCGGATGTTGACCGCTGCTAAGTCTGGACATCCTGGTGGATCATTATCTTCGACTGACCTTTTAACATATTTATATTTTCATAAAATGAGAATTGACCCTAAAAACCCAAAAATGCCAGACCGTGATCGCTTTGTCTTAAGTAAAGGGCACTGTGCGCCGGTACTTTATGCGGCTTTGGCTGAGAGAGGCTTTTTTGATGTTAAAGAATTAATCACTTTACGCAAATTTCATAGCATGTTGCAAGGACATCCCGATATGAAAAAAACACCAGGGGTGGATATTTCAAGTGGTTCATTAGGACAGGGATTGTCGGTCAGCAATGGAATTGCCCTTAGTGCCAAATTGGATCATAAAGATTATCGGGTCTATGTGTTGATGGGTGATGGAGAATTAGAGGAGGGCCAAGTATGGGAAGCGGCAATGACTGCAGCCCATTATAAATTGGATAACATTACCGCATTCGTCGACAATAATCGTCTTCAAATTGACGGTAGAGTTGAAGACGTGAAGTCAATGACGAATCCTGGGGAACGTTTTCAGTCTTTCGGATGGCATGTTATTGAAATCGATGGTCATGATATTGCAGCCATTGACAGGGCAGTAACTGAAGCTGAGAAAACTAAAGAGCAACCAACAATGGTCATTTTACATACCATTAAAGGGAAGGGCGTTTCTTTTATGGAAAATCAAGCTGGATGGCATGGCATGGCGCC
>DNPQ01000312.1:2409-12848 GCA_003501335.1 Bacillota bacterium | reverse complement strand
ATAATAAAAATAGGGGGATTTCCCATGAGTGATAGAATAGCGACACGAGAAGCCTATGGAAATGCATTATTAAAATTAGGAGAAACCAATCCAAATGTAGTGGTTTTGGATGCTGATTTATCAAAATCAACCAAAACAGCTGGTTTTGCTAAAAAATTTCCTGATCGTTTTTTTCAAATGGGTATTGCTGAAGCTGATATGATGGCAACAGCTGGAGGTTTTTCAACAACGGGTAAGATTCCATTTGCCAGTACATTTGCTATTTTTGCAACAGGCCGGGCTTATGATCAGGTTCGAAATACCATCGGTTATCCGGGCTTGAATGTAAAAATTGCTGCGACTCATGCTGGGCCTACTGTGGGAGACGATGGCGGTTCCCATCAATCCATTGAAGATATGACACTTATGCGGGTCATTCCAGGGATGACTATTTTAAATCCGGCAGATTCGGTGGAAACTGAAAAATTAATTTTTGCAGCTGCTGAGTATAAGGGGCCTGTTTATATCCGTCTGGGACGCGAACCAATGTCGATTATTTTTAATGCGGATTATAAACCGGAAATTGGCAAGGCTGTTCGTCTTAAGGAGGGCAAGGCGGCTACGATTATCGCTACTGGAATTATGGTTGAAAAAGCTCTTCAGGCTGCAGATATTTTAAGCCAAAAGGGAACAAATGTTAGAGTTATTAATATTCATACGATTAAACCAATTGATACTGCAGAAATCATCAAAGCGGCCTGGGAAACAGGTGCTATTGTTACAGCTGAAGAACATAGCGTAATTGGCGGACTTTCCAGTGCGGTAGCGGAAGTGATAGTACAAAACCGTCCGGTCCCAATGGAATTTATTGGTATGAAAGACCGTTTCGGTCAATCGGGCTCACCTGCAGAGCTATTGGTGGAGTACGGATTGACCGCTGATAGTATTGTAAATGCGGTTGAGAAAGTTATCTCTCAAAAAAATCCCTGAAAATTATTCGCTATGATTTGAAGATACCTAATGAATTCAGATTGAAATATCTGAAAAGCGGTGCTACAATAGGTGTAAATTGAATACTCGGTAGGCGAGGTTCCTACAAGGATATGGGATGCTACCGCAGATGGTTGGAGACAACCTGAGCTGGTCAGCAGATATTGCCGAATACACAAGGCATTATCTAGTGCATCTTCACCGCTTTGTAGTGCCAAAGCTTGAACGAGAGTGATTGATAATCTCGCTTTCGCCACGCTCAGCTTTGGTGAAAGCTTTTTATTTTTTCTGGAATTTTATCCTGGCTAGGGGCGCACACAGGTTGCATTTATTTTTTATAATGTATTTATGGATGTGACTGCCCCGTACAAATATTATCCGACGGGTCCGGCAATTTAATTGTTACCAATTCTTTTGAAGAAGTCATGCGAGTTGGAATCAACCCACAAGGAGGTAAACATGACTACCATAAAAAGCTTTTATTTAAGCAGGATACTCGGAAGCAAGGTTTTTTTAACTGATGGGAAAATCATTGGAAAAATAACTGATCTTATCGCTAGCAATGAAGAGCCGCCTCAAGTAGCATCATGTGCGGTAAAAAATCAAGACGGAACAGTTCGACTCCTTGATTGGTCTTATTTTTCAATTAGCAAGATTCATAATAAATATCAGATTTATTGTACCCGAGATTTGAAAATTGTGCCGCCTCAAAATATTATTCGCCTCAAAAAGCATATTTTAGATAAACAAATCGTAGATATCGACGGGAAAAAAGTGGTCCGGGTCAATGATATTCGCTTAGCACTCATTTCTACCGGCTTATATGTTGTAGCCGTTGATGTGGGTTTAGAAGGCTTGCTGCGCCGTTTAGGCTTGGTGCGACCGATTCGGAAAGTATTACAATTATTTGGTAAAAATATATCCTCCAAATTTATTTTGTGGAGTAATATGGAGGCCATCGGAACCCCTTTTGTTAATTTAAAACTTTCCACTTCTTCTTCCAAGTTAAACACATTACATCCTTCTGAACTGGCTGATATTATTGAAGATTTGGATGTTAATACGAGAACTGCCATTTTTAGCGCCTTAGATCATGATCGAGCGGCTGATGTTTTAGAAGAAATGGAGACTGAAGCTAAATCCAGCATTTTGGATCAGCTTTCGGTTGAAAAAGCCGCTGATGTACTTGAAAAAATGCCGGCTGATGAAGTTGCGGATATCTTAGATGACTTAAAGGAAGAAAGAGCCGAAGAGCTATTACAGGAAATGGATAAAGAGGCCTCTGCTGAAGTCAGGGGACTCATGGAATATCCGGACAATCAAGTTGGCAGTTTAATGTCAACGGACTATATTTCATTTAAGGAGCACATGACGGTTCAACAGACTATTCATGAATTGAGAAGGCTTAAGCCAGAGTCTGATACCATTTATTATCTGTATGTTGTTGATGATGAGGGGAAATTAACCGCTATTGTATCCTTACGGGATTTGATCGTGGCAGATCCCGATATTAAATTAGAAGAAATTATGAATCGTAAAATCGTTTATGTTTATGACCAGGATAATATTAACTCGTTGGTAGAAATTATTTCCAAATATAGCTTATTGGCTGTTCCTGTTGTTAGTCACGAAAATAAAATGGTAGGAGTAGTCATCATTGACGACGTAGTATTTGAAATTTTAAAATCAAAAAAACGTCGGCTATAGTGTTTCTGCAATCAATGGCTGAAAAATCGGCACTAATTGATGTTTATGGCTTTTCATCTTGACATTATTAGGTTGTTTATTGTATATTAAAAATAGTTTACCTTCAATTTAAATTGAAAAGAATGAATGAGCAGGCGGTGTAACCTTCTTTAAGAATGGGGTTATACATGGGCTGGGCCTTAAGGGCAGCGGAATTAACCCGTGGGACATCTTTATTGTCTCGGGGTTTTTTTATACCATCATATCTTTTGGAAACAATGGCATTATTATTTAGGGGAGAACACTAATGAATGACAAAAAGAAAGCTGCCCTAGGCTCAGTCATTGCGGCAATTTTTTTAACAGTCATGAAATTAACTGTAGGTATAATGACCGGTAGTCTGGGAATTTTATCGGAAGCCGCTCACTCGGCTCTTGATTTGGGTGCCGCCGTCATTACTTTTTTTGCTGTTAAAATATCCGACAAACCTGCCGATCGGGAACATAATTACGGACATGGTAAAGTGGAAAGCTTTTCAGCTTTAATTGAAACTTTATTGCTGCTTATTACTTGCATATGGATTATTTATGAAGCAGTGGAACGATTATTATATAAAAAGTCAGGTGATATCTCAAATACCTTTTGGGGTATAGCCATTATTGTAATATCAATGCTCATCGATATTACTCGTTCCAGGGCCTTGAAAAAAGCTGCCGAAAAATATGGAAGCCAGGCTTTAGCCGCCGATGCGCTTCACTTTAGCAGCGATGTTTTAGGTTCTTTTGTTGTCTTGCTTGGCCTGGTTTTTGTAACAATAGGTAACGTCTTCAAATTGTCCATTTTTAAAAATGCTGATCCTCTGGCCGCTTTAGGAGTTTCTTTATTGGTGATGATCATTAGCTATCGACTGGGCAAGCAAACCATTGACGTATTGCTCGATACAGCTCCTAAAGGAGTTTTAAATCAAGTTTTGCATGAAGTTCATCAGATTAACGGAGTATTGGATGTTGCCAATGTAAGAGTCAGGGCATCTGGGCCACGGATTTTTATTGATTTAAATATCGGTCTAGACCGCAATGAAAGCCATCGGGTCGTTCATTCCATAGTAGATGAAATCCGGGAAAGGCTGGAACAAAAAATTCTTAACTCGGACATAATGGTAAGTACTTTTCCAGTTGATGTTGCCGGGGAGGATCAAGAAATATACTCTACAGTCAAAAAAGTGGTTGATAAATTTCCGGTTTGTACCAATATTCATAACATCCATATTTATGAAGTCGCTGCTGAGAAGTATATTGCGATTCATTTGGAAGTCAAAGAAAGCATGACCTTAAAAGAATCTCATAATCTATCCCATGAAATCGGTGATTTGATTTGCCAGCAATTGAATGACGTCAAAGATGTCAGCGTTAATTTTGAGTATGTCAAACGACAATGTATTTTAGCCCAAGACGTAACCGGTCAAAACCAAAATACTATCACTAAGATTATGGAATTGGTTGAGAAGGTTCCTGAACGCGTACATTGTCATGATATTAAAATTTATAGTCAGGATGGCAAATTGACAATATTTTTACATTGTGAGATGAAAGAAGAATATTCAATCGAGCAGATTGAAACACTCTCCAAAGTTATCCAAGAAAAAATTCAATCCAATGTCATGGATATTGATTCTATCTATATCCATGTTGAGCCCCTGTCTATTAATAAAGACGGATAATTGCCAGAAATATCAGTAATATCCCCGGTAACAATGAAAGTACTTTTTGATTAATTCGCTGAAACAGAGTCACTTTTTGTCCTAAAAAAGTTCCTATATAAAGGAATATCAACTGGAAAATCCCGGTGACAAAAGGAATCCAGGGAGAATAAAAGCCAGTTAATGCACTACCGATACCAACTCCGATAGCATCAACCGATAATGCCAATCCCAGCAATAACGATTCGGGTGTATCTATGGCACCAGACTTATCGACATCAAATTCCATCGGATTTCGAATAACTTGAATCGTTATACCTAATGATTTAATAGCAATTTCCCACAAAGTTGGATCGGCGGACTTTTCTGCTGCATCTTTCAATAAAGCTTGGATGATGATCCAAATTCCCATAAGACTGAGTATGGTAATACCGAGAATCCTGGCAAAAATCGTCGGCAAAATATATGAGAATGCTTTCCCGACGATGATTGCTAAACCTGCATAAATAATGGAGAATAAGCAGATAACCAGTTTGGATGAAAGTGGAATTTTAATTTTTTTTAAACCATAGACTAAACCTACCCCGAAAGCATCAAGGCTTAAAGAAATTGACAGTACAATTAGAGAAAAGATCATGACATGGTATCCTCGCTGAATAATGATATGTTGTATTATATGATTTAAGCTTAATGAGTGTTATTCAGGGTCAGAATTTACTCGACGAAGGTTGTCTGTGGCAGATTGGAAATTACAATCCTTAAGCATTTTGAAAGTATGAAAAATGATTAGAGATTTAGCACCGAAGGATTTCGGCATGCAATAACCGCCCAGAAAGATTTTTGAAAATGTTTTTTCCTATTAAAGAGCCCAACTAAGGTTGGCTCTTTTTTTATAAAGTAAAATGTCGCTCCAAAATCAGCTTCTAAATGTTTGGCTTTTATCTTATGCAGGTTTAATACAAGGAATATTTTGGAAGCTCCGCCGGAGTCAAAAAATGCCTGTAATTTAAAATTCCAATATGCGCACAAAAGGTCAAATGCACATATATTATATTAGCTAAAAACCGGAGGTTGATTATCACTGTTTTCAGCTGACCATAGCTTGAGTTGGGGTAATCTGGAGGATTTAGAGTGAACTTACCATTACTTTTTGGAATTTCAATTTATCTTTTCATCCTAATTTCTCTTACTGCCTGGTTAGTAAAATATCATCAACATCACGACCATGGTTTGGATTTACCAAATCATATAGAATCGAGCCTAGAAGATTCATCAGTTGATCCAAATTTAAAGAACCTGCAATCGAAAGATTCTCAAGCTACAACATCCGGTAAAAAGTTCCCAGCTAAAGATGATCAGGGAGGTGCTGAAACACATTAGGGAATTTGTCAATCGTTAAAAAAATTATAAGGAGGGAAATATATGGACCCTTTAATTCGGGCAGAAGTGGTTATTGGTGAAAATACGAGGCAATTATTGGTTGAAAGAAATGTTACTTTAACAATTCCGGCCATCAAAGTCCGGAATATTAATGCCCGGGTGATTAATATAACCACTGATGTCATTGCTGATAAAGTGGTCATTCAAGGGGTTTTGCACAAACAGATCTTCTTTGTCGGAGAAGATAATATTGTTCACCACCAAGCGGAGGAAATTCCATTTAGTACTTTCATTGACGTCCCGGGAGCGGAGCCCGGTATGAACGTTCAAGTTGACCCGGTGGTTGAAACTGTTATATTTAACTTACTGACACCAACCCTTATCCATCAGAAGGTGGTATTGGAGTTTTTTGTAAAAATCACTGAAACCAGACAACTCAATGTGCTTACAGGCAATGGTCCTTTGGTAAGAGTAGACCAGGTTGTAGGAGAAAATACTAAACAAGAATTGTTTGAGAATATTGTAACTCTCTTCACTCCGGCTATTAAAATCGATGATATTACCGTAGTCATCCGTAATATAACCACTCATATTATCCAAGATAAAGTGATCATTCAAGGCGTCATTCATAAACAGATCTTTTTCATTGGAACCAATAATATAGAGCTTCATCAGGCTGAAGACGTTGAATTTTCCACTTTTGTGGATGTACCGGGTGCGACTTTCGGAATGGATGTAGAGGTTGTACCGAGTGTGGAATTTGTGAATTTTGAGTTACAAAATCCGACAACCTTAATCCAAAAAGTGGTGGTTGAATTCTTTGCCAAAGTTACCGAAAGTGTTCAACTGAATATTTTACTGGGACCGGGTGCCTTATTAAAGCTTGAAACGGTAACCGGAGAAAATACCACCCAGATTTTGGTTGAAAATGTCCTCGGCTTGCCGATACCCACAGTTAAAATTCGGGAAATTGTCGCCAGCATTCAAGATATAGTTACTGAGGTTATTGAAAACAAAGTTGTGATTCAAGGAATCTTACACAAACAAATTTTCTTTATTGGCGAAGATAATTTAGAACACCACCAGGCCGAAAACATACCATTTAGCACTTTCATCGATGTCATGGGGGCTACTCCCGGAATGAACGTCAGAGTCGATTCCAGAATTGAAACCATACTTTTCGAACTTCTTGATAGTTTGACCTTACGGCAAAAAGTCGTTATTGAATTCTTTGTTAAAGTCACCGAAACTCAACAATTACTGGTGCAGATCGTATCGCCATATTACTTGTAAATACACCATTTCTAATAAATCATTTATGATAAATTTATTGAAATTCTGACAAGAGATCATTGATAGAGATAGGTTGTTCACTTTGAATTGAACAGCCTTCTTCTTTTTTTTTTGGGGGGGGATCCGTTAGAGCCAATAAGTTACAGAGCACCAATGCTCATTCCCAATTTTGATTGGCAATTGATTTTTAAGGGGCAGGCGGCATATAAATTATCGAGATGGATCAAAAAGGAGCCGCAATGTTCGAAAAACGGGTGGGCCGCATTCATACATTCACTCGATATCCCCAGTTATTTCATAAAGAAATTCACCGGATTGACCTCGATTTAGTAGAGGCCCATTTAATGAATGACGGCCCAAACTTTTTCGCAAAAGGAATTATTCATCGTCAGATTCGATATATTGAATTAGATGGTAGTTTGCGGAAGCTGGACGATAAAATTCAGTTTGTTTTGCTCATGGGGAAATCGGTTACCGGGTCCCTTTTCCGTTTGCAAACTGAGCTGATCCAAAATTACTTTATTTTTCAATCGGCCCCGGATGATGCTCACGCAGCCATATTGGAACAAGAAATGATACTGAATATCAATCAAAATGAGAATTTGGATAAGTTCCCCAAATCAAACCAGCTTAGAATCAATTCCATTATTCAGCAAGGTCAAGAAAGCATTTTCGTGCAAATACCTTTTAAACCTGTAACCCCCTGGAGTTGGCCGACCGGTTTTATAGGGACCATTAATTTTTTGGACTGTACACATCTTCCGGTGGCTGTTGTTGAAATTAAAGGAAGCGTCCATGAAAAGACTTCGGAAAATATACTGCAGGAAAGCCTTCTTAAAGAAAAGGTCGGAGTATTGATAAAAGCACCTTCTCCAAAAGATAAAGAAGAATTGAAGATTTCCGGTACTGTTAAAGAAATTGACTGGCAAGCTGATTCGACAGGACGCAGCGGAAAAATCACTCTCCAATTAGATTACCAATGGCATCTCACAGCACCAAAAGAGTTATCATGTCTAGTACCTGGTAGCGAAAGCGAAGGGGATTTTTCCGTTGAACAAATTGAAACTTTACTACTCGTCGAAAGCCGTTTTTTTCATTTTTTTAATACCGTTCAGATTGAGGTACCTCAACTAAAAAGTTTGAATGAAATTCAATTAATGCAGCTGACATATAAGAGTTCCTGGACTCAAAAAGGCATTCTTTTACATGCTGATTTAACATGGGGAATTACTTTTGTAAATTTCGATGGAGTCGAGGAATATCAAGAGTATAAGACTTGTATTGATGAATTATTTTCCGACATTATTCAAGAAGATCAAAGAATGAAGCCTACTTTAGCCGCTGATTTACAGAATCGGATTGTTGAATATGCCGTACTAAACCGGGAAATTAAAATTATCGTTGATTTCCAATATTCCCCCAAAATTTATAAAAAGAAAATTACCATGGTTGTAAAAGATGATGCTTCTTCAGAATTGATTGATGCCAAAGTATTGGTAGGTGAAAACACATACGCATTCAACGGCAGCGAAAAATTAAACCTGAAATTCCAGCCTTTCCGGATTATCAGCCTTAAGGGTAAGTTGGTGAAAGCATCCAGTCAGGCCCAAAACGGTTGTCTATCAATACAAGGGATGATACTGGTGGAGCTTACGTTTTTTGATCCGCAGGGAAAAATTCATGAAGACTTCTTTCAAAGCTATTTTAAAAACTTTTATACCTGGGATCAACTGATACCGGAAATGAAAATGGAAGTGGATGGTGATTTGAAATATGATCACTTTCAGCGGCTGGATATGAACATTGAATACCAGTATTTGGTTACTTTCGTAGTAAAGGCCTTTCATCAAAAAGTTATCGGGGTTAGGACTGTCAATAATTTACCCCAATTGATTTCTCAAAATATGATTGCGATGAAGCAAAATGCAAAATCTTGCCGGTTTCTCGAAGATTTGGTGCTGGATTGGGATAGATCTCTACCAAAAGGAAATCTTCAAGAAATTGCCATGAGTCAGGTGCATATTGCCGGATTTGAGTATCGAAATTCTCAAAATGCTATTTTAGTAAGAGGCCGTTTGACAGGGGATCTGGAATATTGGGACCAAAAAAAGTATTTACAAAAATTATTGCTGGATTTACCTTTTTGGCGTTTTATCCCCAAATCCGACGGTTGGCAAGTGGATCATTGCAAACTCATTCCGGAGATTCGCAATTGTAGCTATTACCCGTTATGGGCATTTCCATGGAGGAAAGGAAGTATTAAAATCCATTTAGAGCTGAGACTCGCTCAAATGAGGGAGGATGAATTGATTTGAAAGTGTTGTTGCAAAATCGCAGCAGCTACCGAAATTCGGTGGCTGGTGACGGTGTGCAGATGGTTAAAACGCAGGAATATTTAAAAAAATTACAAGTTGATGCGGATATCAGCAGTAGTCCTGATACTGATTTATCCCAGTACGATCTGGTTCATTTATTTAATTTAATGCCGGTGGATGAAATGTTTCCTCTGTTCCTAAACGCCCGTAAACAAAAGAAAAAGATCGTTCTATCGACGATATATTGGAATCCTGACGAGTTTTTAAAGCAAAGCGAAGACTTTGAGTCTCTGAAACTTTGGTGGCAAAAAAGTATGCCCCTGCGGGATGAAGTTTTACGAGGCGTTGATTTAATATTGCCTAATTCGGAATTGGAATTGGCCGTTATTAAAAAGCAGTTTTTAGGGGTGCCCAGGGCAAGGGTTGTAATCAACGGAGTTGATCAAGCTTTTTATTCCGCGAAACCGCAATCATTTATGGCCCGTCATCATTGCCAGGACTTTTTACTATCAGTGGGGCGGATTTGCCGCCGTAAAAATCAGCTGGCTATCATTCGAGCGGCCGCAGCTCTCGATTTACCCTTAGTTATAATCGGCCCTTTGAATGACGGGTTATATTATCGGGAATGCCGCCGGGCAGCTGCTGGACATCATGTTTTGTTTATTGATAGGCTTTCTCAACAGGATTTATGCTCGGCCTATGCTGCTGCTAGAATTCATGTATTAGTAAGCTGGTATGATACGCCGGGATTGGTTTCTCTGGAAGCCGCCTTGGCAGGGTGCGCGGTGGTTACCACTATCCGGGGCAGCGCGAAAGAATATTTCGGGAATTTAGCGTATTATTGTAATCCTGCCAATGAAGCCACGATTTGCAGCGCAATCAAAGCTGCCTGGAAAGCTTCAAATAATTTGCAACTAAAGACACATATTTTCACTCATTTTACTTGGGAAAAGGCTGCTAAAGAAACTTTAGAAGCTTACCGGTCGGTGTTGGGTTGAAAGAAAGGATTGATTGGGTGAGGCAGTCCATGGAGTGTTCAAAAGGAAGGATTCATTTTGTAACTCTTCAGAATGTTCACCGAACGGCTCAGTGAACAT
>DNPQ01000312.1:0-2056 GCA_003501335.1 Bacillota bacterium | reverse complement strand
AACGATTGCGCACGTTCACCGAACGGCTCAGTGAACATACTGAAGAGTTGCGCATATGTACTGAACCACTGGGTATGAGTTTATTGGATGGGTAAACATGGAACGGCCTATTTTCGAGCCTAAAAGCGACCTTAGCCCTGAAAGGGTATTAGCCGGGCGTTGCCGGTCTTTCATCATGGACCCCGAAGGATGGTGGTTATCCCTGTGTAGGGACAAAGGGTATGTTTTAGACAAGCCAATGAACTTCGGCCTCAATGAAAGAAACGTAGACAGGATTAACATGATTAACAGGATTAAAAAAAACTGCGAACAGATTTGAAGGTATTTTCGTTTAATCATATTTTGATTTTTGATGGCCCTCCTGAACCTCGTTCCCCTCGTTGGTTTATTTTTTTCAAGTTAGGGTCCATATTGACGATTAGATTTTGGAGGGCAACTTAAAATCCCAGCTAGAAATGTTTTAGGAGGGGGAAGAGGGCCAAGAGGGGAAGGTGGGCGTCAAAATAAAAGAAAAAGAAGGTTTAAAAAAAGATGACACCACAGAGAACACAGAGGGCACAGAGAAAAGATTAGGACACAGAAATTCGTCCAATCCGGCGTCTTTTGCAAAAAGACGCTTAATCTTGAAAATCTTGGTCTTGGGTTTTTTATTTTTTAGCCCACATGGGCCACATGATTTTTTTTTGTATGTGGGGCATGTGTCTATGTTGGGGAAAAAATAAAAAATGGATGGGAATTTTGGGTGGACTAAGATCGGGGAACGTAAGTCCGATGGTGAAGCAGTAAAATCGGCCCACCCCATCAGAGACTTAAGTGGCATGAGTCCATTGGTTGCCTTGCCGCGTCTCTTAGACGCGACCTCCCTTTGACTGGCGGTGTTGTATGGACGCGAAAGGGAGGGAAGCTGCAATCATGCAACTACCGGCACTTAAGTAACTGGAGGGGTGGACAGTCGAAATCGTAAAACGACTCTTCCCAGTAGAGAGTCAATCGGTATGAGCGCAGGAAAAAAGATTGGTCAATCCGTGAAAAAATAAAAGCGGGGTAAAAAACCTTGGTTTTACAAAATGAAAGGATTTTTAAATTTGAAGTTCCTTCATTTTGTGGTAAAATGATAGAAATTAATCGCGATTTGGACATGAATTTTAATTTGTCCCTTCAATTGGAGGTAACGGATGAGTTTACGGGAAGAAGCCTTGGCACTACACAGGGAGAATCATGGCAAGATTGAGGTTGTCAGTAAGGTTCCAGTAAGAGACAGCAGGGAATTAAGTTTGGCCTATTCGCCGGGAGTCGCCGAACCTTGTAAAGAAATTGCCAAAGATCCGGATTTAAGCTATGAATATACGAACCGCGGCAATATGGTGGCAGTCGTGTCCGACGGTACAGCGGTATTGGGATTAGGAGATATCGGCCCGGAAGCTGGTTTGCCGGTGATGGAAGGAAAGGCGATCTTGTTTAAAAATTTTGCCGATATCGATGCTTTTCCAATCTGTCTTGGCACCAAAAAAGTTGATGAAGTCATCCAAGCCGTGAAATGGCTCGAGCCTACCTTCGGGGGCATTAATTTAGAGGATATATCGGGACCGCGGTGTTTTGAAATTGAGGAGAAATTGAAAGCGGCCATGTCGATTCCTGTTTTTCACGACGACCAGCATGGTACGGCCGTTGTTTGTGTGGCTGCTTTATGGAATGCCCTGAGAGTCGTTGGAAAAGATATCGCCAAGATTAAACTGGTGGTTAATGGGGCAGGAGCCGCTGGTATTTCCATCGCCAAACTTTTGATAGCCTCTGGTGTTGCTCCTGCCAACGTAAGCATTTGTGACCGGAAAGGATTACTTTTTCCAGGGATGAATCCTAATAATCTCCATATGGAAAGCATGGCCCGTCTCACCAATTCTGAGGGCCGTAGAGGTACCTTGGCTGAAGTGTTAACCGGAGCCGATGTTTTCATTGGAGTTTCGGCCGCCAATATCGTAACAGCCGAGATGATCAAATCTATGGCTCCCCATGCGATTATTTTTGCCATGGCCAATCCAGCGCCGGAAATTATGCC
>DNPQ01000471.1:1279-8393 GCA_003501335.1 Bacillota bacterium | reverse complement strand
TCCAAACCGACGTATCTGGAAATATTGGCGCCTGGCGTATCTAAAGGAAAGGCTTTAAAAGAAGTTAGCGAATCCTGGGGATTTGGACAAGATGAAGTCATGGCCATCGGAGATGCGCCTAACGATATTTCCATGGTTGAGTGGGCGGGAGTCGGAGTGGCGGTTGGAAATGCCGTTCCGGAGCTGAAAAAAGTCGCCACGATGGTGGTGACCGATCATGATCATGACGGGGTCGCAGAAGCCATCGACCGGATGGTTATCCATCCCCGTTCGAACTAAAAAACGGGCTGGAAAATTATTTTTGTCAGTGGATCAATGCTTTCGACCGCACAAAAAATTATTTTAGTGAGAGAAAAGATTATTTTATCGACGGAAAAAATTATTTCTGTCACAGAAATAATTTTTTTTAGAGCCGGATCGACCGATCGAGGGACAGAAAAGATTATTTTTGGGATCCAACGGACCGATCCGGCGACAAAATAAATTGTTTTTGGGATCCGATCGACCGATTCAGTGGGAGAAAAAATTATTTCGATGGCTCAATCGATCCTCCGGACGACAAAATGAATCCTTTCTGTGATTGGATCGATGGGTTGGATGGGAAAATAAATTATTTCCGGCGAAAAATAATTATTTCTTGGAGGAAACAATTATTTTTGAACGGAAAAAATTATTTTTTGAAAGGATCGATTATTTATTAGGGGGAAAAATATTTTTGGCGGGGGAACGACTGTTATCGATCCCATAGAATAACTTGCTTTTTATTTTCATGCTCCTATCTCTCCCATTTAAATTGAATCTGACGGTAACAATCTTCAACTTCAAAACACATACAATTTAAACCATCGCGTTATCTCCGTTTCCGGCGATCCTTTTGGACCCTGTGATGATTTTTTTCCGATTTGACGGGATCTAGAGTTCTCGACATAAAATCGACACACTTATTTGGGAAAATTGTGATAATATGGTAATGGGTAAAAAATATAACAGGACTCCGAAGGAGTCCTGCGAGCCTTGATGAGCCTGTTCCAACAGAAGATGAAGAACTAGACAACGCCGTAGTTTAGAAATGAGGCGTTTTTTCGTTCATAGTTATAAGTTGATTCAGACCGGCGGCATTCCATGGGCATCCATGTTTCATACTTTTACGGCTGAAATCTCGATAGTATATTTATTGCGAATATGATAAAATTAAGATATTATATTGATAATATACTGCAGGAAGGACCATGGTGATGATTCAAATTAGGCCGGTTTCCGATTTAAGAAATAAGTTCCCCGAAATTGAGGATCTAGTTATTAAGGAAGGCCAGCCGGTTTTTTTGACGAAAAACGGTTATGGTTCAATGGTCGTGTTAAGTCTCGAAAAATACGCGGAGTTAACTGATGATACTGAACTCAAACTGGATGAAGCCGATAAAGAAGCTGAGGCCACCGATAGCCGCTATTCTCATGACGAAGTATTTTCAAGAGTGAGATCAAGAATCAATGAAAAACGGTAATTTCACGTTGCGGTATCTTCCGAAATTTGAAGATGACCTTAGCAGGATAGTCGATTATATAACTTTAAAGCTTCATAACCCGGATAGTGCCGTGAAGTTAGTTGACAAAATAGAACAGGCCATCAGGGAAAGGTGCAATTGTCCTTTATCATTTGCACCGTTTCGATCGGTAAAAAAGAGGAAATATCCATATTACCGGATTTACGTAAACAATTTTACGGTTTATTATGTTGTTATTGATGATTTTATGGAAGTTAGGCGGATACTTTACAATAAAAGAGACACCAGCCAGATTATCTTTTAAAGAGCTCCTTATTTTGAGGCGTTTTTTTTTATTATAGGTGTTTTTAAGGAGCTGAAAAATCCTAATCTTTTTAAAGAAGTAAAACCATTTTTAGCCAGTATTCAATGGAAAAATGGGCAGAATTTATGCCCGAACACGCTTTATTTGGATAGTGAAAAGCGGTAAAGAGTTGAAGAAACTGACCTCCACCGGGTCGATATCGGTTTTAACCGATAAGTTTTGTTACAGCAATGGGTTTTAACCCGTTGATTGAGTGCGAAGCTAAGCATGGGATTTTAGCAGAAAGATTCATGCGCAGAAGGCCGTAGAGTCTTCCCTGTTAGAGCGCCATTTTAATGTTTGAGTCGAGATGGAGGGATTATATTGGACAGTCAAGACATGGAGAAGATTGAGAAGATTATTAAAGATAGAAAAGTCGCGCATTCCTTTTATTCGAAAAATTTAGGGGTTTATCAATCGTTTCTGGACTTAGAGACCAGGGCATTCTCAGAGGGTGAGCTTGAAAAAAAGAATAAAGAGTTAATTGCAATTGGGATTTCGATAGTCATTAACTGTGAATCTTGTTTAGAATGGCACATTAAAGAAGCGATCCAATCGGGCGTCAATGAAAAACAAATTATTGAGGCAATCGGCGTAGGAATTGAAATGGGTGGCGGACCGGCAACCGTATCGAGTAGGTTTGCGCTTAAAGTTTTAGAGTACTATAAAGAAAAGGGTTTATTCAAATGAATATCGTTTTAGGAAAGGGCTGATTAAAATGGCAACTGGTCCCCGACTGCGAAAAGAGCAATATACGACCGCCGATAATTTTAAGGCCCGGATTTATCTGAACAGTAAATTTCGGACCCATCCGTATCCCTGGCCGGTCTGGCTTTTTGACCAATTTGAAAAGGGAGCAAATAATCAACTGCTGGAACTGGGCTGCGGGACCGGACTGTTATGGCGGATGAACGCCAAACGGGTTCCAAGCTCTTGGGAGATCACGCTTTCCGATTATTCCGAAGCCATGATCAGAGAGGCCCAAAAAGACTTGGCCGGCAGCGGACTCAACTTACGTTTTAGAGTTATCAATGCGGAAGATATCAACCTGCCGGATGGGTCCTTTGACCGGGTGATTGCCAATAATATGCTTTATCATCTTGCCGACCGGAGAAAAGCCCTGGCGGAAATGAAACGGGTTTTGAAAAACGACGGCATCTTTTACGCTGCGACGGCCAGTGTCAGAAATATGGCGGAACTGAAAGCTTTGCTGAAACCATTTCATGACGGCCCGCCTTCGCAGCCGGTGCTCGGTAATTTTTCGCTGGAAAACGGCAGGGCGCAATTAGAAGCTCATTTCAGCCGCATCGAACTCCGAAAGTATGATGACGCATTGGAAATTACGGAAGCGGAGCCGATCGTCAATTATTTTTTATCCTGTAATAGTATGACCGAGGACAAAGTGATTTTAAAAGAGGAGCAAGTGGAGGAATTCCGCCGCTGTCTGAAAACCAAGTTAGCCAAGGAAGGCAAAATTGTAGTCTCCAAGGATACGGGCCTTTTTATCTGCCGGAAGTAGCCGGGCCCGGTATCACCGAAGGATAGAGAAATTACCTTGCCGGCAGGATCAAGAACGTCAGGTGGCGGGGAGCATTGCCTCCGCAGCATGGCGTTGCGGGTGAAAAGGGAAGTTTCAAAGAATAAAAGCATATTTCCGTTTGCCGTGGATAATCCGCCTGACTTCGACAATGGGGCCTTTAAGGCAATAAAACACCAGATAATTGTCGATGACGAGCATTCTATAGTTCAGGCTTTTTAAGCGAAGATCTTTGGGGATGGCGCCCATATTGGGAAACTGCTCAAGTCCGGAGACAACTTCATCGATTTCTTGGATAAGCTTATAGGCGGCAGCTGGATTATCTTGGCGGATATAGTTCAAAATATCGGTTAAATCTTGCTCGGCAGCCGGGAGATACCGGACTTCATATTTTTGGTTCATCCATTTGGGCCCTTAACTTTTTCATCAAGTCTTGATGAGAAATGGTCGGCAATCCGGCTAAGCTTTGGGCTTCCGCTTCGCCCAGCTTTTGGTATAATTCAAGGAGAGCTTGTTGTTGTTCATATAAAGCCAAACTCATAACAACCAGATCACCTTCACCATTCTTGGTGATAAATACGGGTTCCTGTTGTTTGTGACAGATTTCAGAGATTTGATTGAAATTATTTCTAAGGTCGGAAATGGGTTTAATTATGGGCATTTCATTCACCGTCCTATCATTAAAGATGTATTTATTATATCACAATAATGATATTTAATTCAATGATTTAAAATAACAGATAAAAGGATCAATAGCAGGAGCTGGCATCCGGAGGAAAAGTATTGGACGATTCCTGAAACGGCAGAAGCTGTCCATCAGTTTTTATTGTCGTTTGCGGGAAATGAAATTTTGATTGATAAGGCACTTCAGCATATTGTTCTTTTCTATACAAAGCCCGTTAGACCGTTTAATGCAAGAAAGGAATAATTCCAGATAATATGTCTTAATTTTCCATACACGACATAATGCCGGTAATGCAATAGTTAAATGACATACCGCGAATGAAAGTGAATAATTTGGGTCCGCGGCCATCCGGGCCGCAAATTAAAATGGGAGGGTAATATTGATGGGATTAAAAGATTTTAAACTTTGGGAAAAAAATGTTCCTGATGCCGACTTAGTTTTTTCTATTGGGGACTTGAATAACGAAGGGTTACCTACTCTGACACCTTATTTATTAAAAGGAGAGAAACTCCGCCCTGCAATTATTGTCTGTCCGGGCGGATCATTGCAATTTAGAGCGTCTGGTGAAGGAGAACCAATTGCAAAATGGCTAAATCAAATAGGAATAAATGCTTTTGTTTTAAATTATCGGGTTGCTCCTTATACTCCATTTACTTCAACTAAAGATGCAGTACGAGCGGTTAGGTATATTCGTTATCATGCCCTAGAATTAAATATTGATCCAGAACGAATCGGCATGATAGGATTTTCAGCTGGTGGTTATCTCACCGCTTTTATAGGAACTCATTATGATAATGGAATTATAGAGCCGGAAAGTCGAAATGCGCAAATTATGTCGATGCTTTTGGGAGAACCAGATTTTAACGATCCGATTGATCAAACGAGTTCTAAACTTAATGCGATCATTTTATGTTATGCTGAGACATCCCCCTTTTCTAAGGAAAAATTGCCTCCAGATTCTCTATTAACAAAAGATATTACAGTGGATGAATTTATAGACTTTACTTCAAATCATAAACATGTTACTGCGAAAACACCACCGGCTTTTCTATGGGTTACAGCGACCGATCACTGGAATTTTCAGCGCCAAAACTTACTTTTTGCTCAAGCTCTAAATGAGCTAAATCTACAATTTGATTTACATATATTCTCCAAAGGTCCCCATGGTTTAGGATTAGGCGAGGATGAACCTACGGTAGCAATCTGGCCAAAACTTTGTGAAAATTGGCTTCAAGGATTATGGTTAAAAAGTTTTAAATAATGATTTAGAGGTTGTCCCTCCTTGGACAACCTTTAAATCAGGGCCGACGGTACGTCATCTAACACCGCATTCACGCTTCGGGTCGCGGTAAGCTGCTGCGCTAAGGCTGACGCTTGTTCATGATGTGGTTTCAAGGAGCAAATTCATGAGGTGGGCGCGACCGTCGCGAATGCGAAACCGTTATTTGAAACCACACGCAAACTCAGACGGCATCGTGATTGTAAAACCATTTAAAGACATAATTTGCGGAGGTAAATTATGACTGCTGAGGAAATGGAAAAAACTATTCGTGAAGATCATCATGATGAAAAGTATAGTGTATATAAAACAAATAGTTTCTATTGGAATACAAAAGGAAATGACTTTTTAGGAGCAATCGCGCTTCCTTTTTATGGAGCATTTATCTCAGAAGAAAAATGCCATCTTTTTGGCGATGTCACAGGAAAAAAGCTGTTAGAGATAGGCTGTGGAAACGGTCAATCCTTGCAATATCATGGAGAACGTAATGTATCTGAACTATGGGGTATGGATATATCAGAAAAACAAATCGCAAAGGCAAAGCAACATTTGACGGAGTGCGGTCTTTCAGCAAAATTGATCTGTTCTCCTATGGAAGAAGATTGTGGCATACCAGAGGATTATTTTGACTTTGTTTATTCGATTTATGCTATAGGCTGGACAACCGACCTTGACGGTACTTTTTACAGGATCGCTTCTTACCTAAAAAAAGACGGCTTTTTTATTTTCAGTTGGTCTCACCCTATACACAAATGTGTTGCTGCAGAAAATGATATGCTTACTTTTAACAAATGTTATTTCGATGAGTCTTGGTATTCGGTATCTCTTGATGGAGGTGTGCTATCATTATCGGACCGTAAACTATCAATCTATGTGAATGCGTTGGCAAAAACGGGATTTGTCATTGAGCAAATGATTGAGGAATCTGATGATGACTTGTTTAGTTGTATTTTAAGATCGTAAAAGTATGCGACTAAACCAAAATCCGTCAATGTTTTATCGATTTTATAATTTCATTTGATCTTATTCCATCAATAAAACCCTGCTCATACATGATTTCTTCAGATATACATTGCATTGAAGTGTTTATTGTTTCATATTCTCCGATTAATTTTTTGATATTATCCGGCAAATTATCTCTGATTTGATAATGAACTTTAGTACTATAATCAGCTAGTTTTTTATATTCCTTATTTTTGATCACGAATTTATTCCCGATTTCGTCTACCCTATCCTCAATAAATTTTTTGAGGGAACCTTTGAAACTTCGAACCATTTAACATTACCCTTTAAAGTTATTTATTAACTTCGTAAGATTACTATATAGCTTTATATTGTTAATGCCAAGGTAATTTGTTACCTTGTAAGGTTAATTATTAATTTATTTGTTTAAAATATGATAGTATAGAGGTAATAGTCGACCATAGGAGTGATGCAATTAATGCTTAAATGCGACTTACGAAGACTGATGGCAGACCATAGGATTGACGACATTTCAGAATTGATGAAGCTATCCGGACTTAGCCGCAACTCAATTAATAAGCTTTACCGGGAAAATGACATTGAAAGTACGAAACTTGAGACATTGTTTAAGCTATGTAATGTATTTGGGTGTAAGTTATCGGATTTAATTGAGTATAAGCCGGAGGAACAGTAATAAATTAGAGTAACGAAGAAGAAATGGCAAATCTTCTTAATCTGCATTGTGAGATCCCAGGTTGGCTTTTCGATGATGAGAATTGACACGATATAGTATAAATCAAAGGAG
>DNPQ01000471.1:0-893 GCA_003501335.1 Bacillota bacterium | reverse complement strand
TTTATTGTGATTTACTTCAGTGTATGGAAGTAAACATGCTTAAAATTAATCAAAGAAACCATAAATGCAATAGTATTCGCGCCCAAGAAGCAATTCATATTTGTCTTATGAATATTGATGGTTATATTAAGGAAATGGAATATGATCTTGGTAATTATATCAATGATGAAAACAAAATACTTTCAGAGGCTTTATTAATGAGTTTTGATCCATTTACCAATGCAGATTTAAAGAAAGAGGTAAAAAATCTTTATGATTTAGGAAATAAAGAAGAGATGAAAAAATATTTTGCAATACCCGTTAAATGCTTATTAAAAATAGAGAAATCAATTGAGACATGGCTAAAAAACATGGGGAATGATGGGTATTTTAATTTTTTAAAAAATCAAATTGGGAATTATGTTAGTAACGATGACAAGATGGAGTTTACATTTATTAAAGAACAATAGTGTTGTGATACGATGGATTTAAATCAATTAATAGTTCAATACCGGCTCCGTTTGGTGCTGATATTTGGTTCTTATGGTACGGAGCGGTTTACATCGGACAGCGATCTTGATATTGCTTACGAGTCGGAAGGGACGTTGTCCGCCCTGGAAGAACCGCAACTTTTTTTCGATCGGATCTTTTATTTTAAGAAAGATCGAATTGATCGGGTCAACTTGAAAAAAGCCGGACCGCTGCTCGCTTATGAAATAGCTTGCCATGCCCGGGTGTTGTATCAAACGGACCCGGAGAGTTTTCTGGATTTTCAATTGAAAGCCTCTGCCAGGTATGCGGATACGCAATTTCTACGTGAGGCCAGGAAACAATGGCTTAATGAACAACTTGAGCGATGAAATCTGCTTGGAGGGGGTCTTTGATGCCGGGGATTGAAACAGAGAGAAAAGATG
>DNPQ01000427.1 GCA_003501335.1 Bacillota bacterium | reverse complement strand
ACGCCATTGCGCTCAATAGCGCCCCCGTCGAGGTATGGGTGAAACTTGTCGGCTCGGAAATGTTTCTCAGGAGCCTAACCCAGCAGTATCCGAAACTGGTTTATTACAGCGGATGGTATATGCTGCAGCGTATTCAACTCAACCAGTCGCAATTTAAATTATTATCTTATTTTATTTATGCGGACTCCGGGGAGCTGTTGGTCTCCTATCAATATCGTGATCCGCAATGGCAGGAGGCCAGTCCCATCTCGGTACCGGGAATCATCCTCCATAAGATGATCAAGCAATTCAATAATAAAGATCAAGAGGAAACTGGAAACTGATCCGGTAGTTTCAATTTAAGAAAGTTGCTATGTTATTTCAGAGGTTGGAAAGCAATCCAACATCAAAAGATAGTAAAGATATTATTTTTATATTGCATTGATAACTTAAGCCGGATGATCGACCGGGTTTTGGATATCTCTTTCCCATGGACGGGATGGAAGGTATCCATATTTATTGATCCGTAGTTTGCCAATGGAGTGAGCCAATGAAACTCAAAATCAAAGCTCTTTTTATTTTATTCGCGATATTGTCAGTTTGCTTAGCATATAACAACATTCTTGCCGCTGAAAAAGCGCCCCAAACAGCGGAGGTTTATTTTATCCATCCACCCGAAGAGGTTGATCCGCAAATTTATCTTTTCTGCGATAATCAGTTTTTGGCCTTTTTGAATCAAGGGACCTACTATCAAGCCGAAGTAACTCCGGGTATCCATTTTCTATGGGTCAGCGACGGCATCAGAGCCTTTCTCATCAATGAATTGGAGTTTATTCCCGGCCAAACTTATTATCTTGAACTTGGTGGGAGTGATTACCATTCTTTATTGAGTCCGCTGGAGGGTGTTCATTTATTACAAAGAGTGAACAGCCCTGCAACATTCAATGATAATATCTTCATAAAGGCATCCGGGCTTATCGATAAGTATTATCTTACCAATCGAATGAAGCCGGAAAGTTCGATCAAGATAACAATCCTCAAAGTAGCCGCCAATGAAGTTAATTCAGCAGCAGAAGAAACTTCCTTGATTAAAGTACCGCAATTCACGCCGATAAAATTGGCTTTCACCGAGCTTTCAGCTTCCAATAAGGCTAAAACCAATGATATTGTCACTCTCCAGGTCGCGGAGGATGTGGTGAGCGGCAATCAAGTTTGTGTTGCCAGGGGAACGGTTGTCAAAGGACTATTTTGGAATGTCAGACCGGCGCGTGGTTATGGCATGCCGGGATTGATTGATATTATTATCCCTGAGGTTCAAATATCTCCAACGGTTCGAATGCCGGTTATCGGACGGTATATTGTGGCCGGAAACGCTAAAGTGGATGAAGCGAGAGCAAGGGAGGCAAGCATTGGCAATTCTAGTGCGAATGAAGGAATAGGAGCCATCCTGGTTGGCACTTTAATTGCTTCCGGTTTCGCTGCTCAAGTCAGAGGAAAGGATGTAATTATATCACCCGGTCAAGAAGTAACCGTCTGGACCCGGGATGAATTTTGGGTGAAACCGCTTGGACATCAAGTACCGGTAACGACTCCAATACCGGACCATACCCTGGAAGATCTCAAAGCCCAAATACCCCAGGATGTGATTTTCCCTTTTATCGCCGCGCCGGAAACAGTCGATCAAACCAAAAGTTACGGCCTTTTATTTTCTCAGTTCAATCAATATAAAATCGGCAATACGATCCCCTCTGCGCTTTATTGGGCATATCAATTGGCGGTGTCGAAACAATTGCAACCGGGCGAGCTGCCGGAGATAGCCTGTGCCAAAGTGGCCCATGGTTATTATCTGAAGGTGGATCTTAATATTGGAGCTCACCAAATTGATAACGGAACTTTTGAACTCTATGACCCGAGTACCATGACTTTACTATGTAAAGTAGAAATCAAAGGTTCGATCACGTTCTCTCCGGATGCTTCTGCCCAAAAGATCATTCAAAAAGGCGCCGGAATGTTATTGGATGCGTTGCGAAAAGTCCAACCGGAGCTTATTAAAAAATAGCTACCTATTAACTTGAAGAGGGGTCCCTAATGTATCGCAGAATAGGACTGGTATTGATGATTGCAGTTTTGATAACTTTTACGGGATGCACGGATCTCAGTAAGTTTGATTTACCCGGCCAGGTTGAATTGGAGCGAAAGGATGACGGTCTGCCCTTTCGACAAATCTATATTCATAATTATCCGCTCGATCATCCGAGTCCGAGTTTAAATTTGTTTGCTATCGTTCTTGATTTTATAAAGGTATCAGACATTTTTTCTGATTTGGAATTTACCAAGCAATTTTCGGTGGCTCACAATCATTATTTTGCCGTTGTAAAATTTAAAGAGATCCCCCCCGGGCTGCCCTGCGACTTTATAAAAATACGGAACTCGCAAGGAAAAGAGGTTCCCATAACCATCTTAAGCCAAAATATCCAGGGCGGCGATGATAAGTATTTTTTCTACCGCTTACCCGGGAAGGGACCCAATTTTTCAGGCGATTGCCTGTTGTCCTTTGTTGATGAAGCCTCGAAGACGGAATGGTTGTTAAGAAGCAACTATACGATAGATTGTGAAGGAGGCTCCAGAACTTCCGACAGGACCATTCGGGCTTCCATTACCATAACGGTTGGCACTCGCTATTACCTTGAGGGAGTCCGTGACTTGGGTCCGGATGGAACGGTTACGATTCAAGTTTTGGACTGGAACCTGGATGGAAGTTTTAACGATGCAGACATGGTTCAGATAGTGCATAGCGGCAAAATTGAAAGGTTTGCGCTCAATAAAAAAGTTCATGGGGGTTCTAAAGAATATGGGATGGACTTGAAAAGGGAGAATACGGACGAGGATCGATATGGATTGACGATTTACACAATCAAGTAAATGCGTGCTTTTCGTGGTTCAAAAGGCTTAAGTAGTGAGCGAAAAAAGAACACCGATGAAATTAGAGAGAACCGATTTGGGATGAATGGAACGGAATAAAAATATCCCTCGCCCTGCAGGAAAAGCAGTGAAATCTCCGAAGCTTTAAAAAGGTGGTGCTGCCGATGATCAAAAAACTGCCAGAGGCTTTGATTTATTTTCTGCAAAATACTCAACCTTTTAAGCGATTTGAACAGCTCAGCCTGAAAAATAAGTTACTGGTTTCCTTTATCTTTGTTTCGATTATTCCTCTTTTAGTAGTGCAAACTTTTTCCTACTACAATTCCACCTTTTCTATGCGCCGGAAAATCAACGAATTAATCCATTTTAACCTGGTGCAAACCTCCAAAAACTTGGACACCACCCTGACCTCATATGAAGATCTGGTCATTCAGATTTTATCCGATGACGCCCTGGTGGAACAAGTAAAGAAACTTAATTCTCCTTCGGATATAGAGCGGCTGGTGGCGGCGATCGAAATTAAAAGGAAGTTCAGCATTATCTCCCTTTCCAAGCCGGGTGTGAAATGTATTTCCGTCCTGGCCAGTTCGGGGGAAGTAGCTTGGTATGACCGGGACAATAACTCAGGGTTCCAGAACATTTGGAGCCGATACCCGGATGTGACCCAAACTGAAGTTTATCGGACTACGCTGGATAACCGGCATTGGGTCATCACTGGGCCTGATGAGGACTATTATTCGGGTAAGGAATATCATTTTGTCAATATCGCCTTAAAGATTTTAGATTGGAAAAGCGGTGACAACGGATTTCTCGGCGTGGTTGTGTTAAGTGTGGATGAAGATTCCATTTATAATTCTTGCAATCAGGCGGCAGAGGATAACCGGAAACCCGATAGTTTCAATTTTATTTATGACCGGATGGGGCGGATTATTTCTTTTCCTGTCAAAGCTTATCTGGGAAAACAAATCTTGAATCCCGGCCAAAGCCGGGGAACTCAAGCAGTCAATGGGACTTTGGCTGGATTTGTGAAAAAAGCCGGCTTTTTTGGCAATCAGCGTTTGATTATTAACCGGCTGCAACAAAAGGATAATGGCTGGACCATTGTTAATGTGATCGATCAAAACTATCTATTTCATCAGATGTTTTGGATGCAGCGCTTGAATATCATTTTCGCCATTTTCGCCATTATGTTCTCTTTGATGATCATTACTTATGTAACCCAAACACTGACCCGCTCGACGCACCAGATCATCTCGGCGATGAACATAGCCAGAGAAGGCCAATTATCTGTGCAAGTAAACCTGGACACCCAAGATGAAATCGCGGTGATCGGCTCTCATTTCAACCAGATGATGATTCAGCTGCAGCAATTGATGGCCGAAGTGAAGGTAGCTAGCGCTAGAGAGAAAGAAGCGGAAATGAAGGCTTTAGTGGCTCAAATTAACCCCCATTTTTTATATAACATGCTGGATTCCATCAATTGGATGGCGATTGAAAAAGATGAACATGAAATCAGTCAAATGATTGAAAGTTTGGCTGCTATTTTGCGATACAGTATTAATGACAGTAACTGGGTGGTCATGATTCAGGAAGAAGTTGAGTGGTTAAAACAGTACATTTATTTACTGCAAAATCATTTTGAATATTCGTTTGAAACCATTATCCACTTTGATGAGGAGATTTTAACGCTGAAGATTTATAAACTACTATTGCAGCCGTTAGTTGAAAATGCAATCATTCATGGATTTAA